>NZ_JCAMOR010000009.1:0-190923 GCF_059512385.1 Bradyrhizobium sp. Crot121
GACGATCGCGAGCCGCCCCTCATTCGGGTGAGACGCGCGGAGTTAAATCACTGATTTGCCCGACGACGGAAGCGGAAATGTTTTTTGTGTGAGGGCTGGACGGGGCAAATCAGGTTGAAATCGCTCGCGAATTTTTCTCCGTCATTCCGGGGCGATGCGAAGCATCGAGCCCGGAATCCATCCAACCACAGAGCATGCGGCGAAATGGATTCCGGGCTCGCGCTGCGCGCGCCCCGGAATGACGGACAAAACTTGGCGTGGGCGAAATGGTGGGTTACGCATCGGCCAAAGCTCGTCGAAGCCACAATCGCGCCCCGGGAGAAACTCATGCGCACCCATTCCATCGCTGCCATTCCTGCCGACGGTATCGGCCCCGAGGTGATCTCGTCGGGCATTCGTGTGCTGGAGGCGCTGGCGAAACGCTCCGGCGATGTTGCCTTCCAGTTCAAGACGTTCGACTGGGGCTCGGACTACTATAAGAAGCACGGCGTCATGATGCCGGCGGACGGGCTCAATGAGCTGAAGAAGTTCGATGCGATCTATTTTGGCGCGGTCGGCGCGCCCGATGTGCCCGACCACATCACGCTGTGGGGACTGCGGCTGCCGATCTGCCAGGGTTTTGACCAATACGCCAATGTGCGGCCGACCAAGATCCTGCCCGGCGTCGCCTCGCCACTGCGCAATGTCGGCGTCGGCGATCTCGACTGGGTGATCGTGCGCGAGAATTCGGAAGGCGAATATGCCGGCGCCGGCGGACGCGCGCATAAGGGCCTGCCCGAAGAGGTCGGCACCGAAGTTGCGATCTTCACCCGCGTCGGTGTTACGCGCATCATGCGCTATGCGTTTCGGCTCGCGCAGTCGCGACCACGGAAGTTTCTCACCGTGGTGACGAAATCGAACGCGCAGCGGCACGGCATGGTGATGTGGGACGAGATCGCCGCCGAAGTGGCGCAGCAATTCCCCGATGTCACCTGGGACAAGATGCTGGTCGACGCCATGACGGTGCGCATGACGCTCAACCCGAAAAGTCTCGACACCATCGTCGCGACCAACCTGCACGCCGACATCCTGTCCGATCTCGCAGGCGCGCTCGCCGGCAGCCTCGGCGTCGCGCCAACAGGCAATATCGACCCCGAGCGCCGCTTCCCCTCGATGTTCGAGCCGATCCACGGCTCGGCCTTCGACATTACCGGCAAGGGCATTGCCAACCCGGTCGCGACTTTCTGGACCGGCGCACAGATGCTGGAGCATCTCGGCGAGAAGGACGCGGCCATGCGTCTGATGGCGGCGGTGGAACGCGTCTGCGCCGCCGGCGTGCTGACGCCCGACGTCGGCGGCAAAGCGACGACGAAAGAGGTGACGGACGCCGTGATCGACGCGATTCAGGGATCGAATGTATGAAGCCCCCCTCTCCCCCGCTCTTGCGCAGAACTTCGGACGAATGACTGCCCAGCCGTCATTGCGAGCGAAGCGAAGCAATCCATCGAGCCGCGTGCGCGGAAGCATGGATTGCTTCGTCGCTATCGCTCCTCGCAATGACGGCGCTATTTCTGGCGGCAGTTCTGCCGCACCTGTCTCTACCGCCGCTTCGTCAGCCTGCCCATGATCGGCTTGAGCAGTTGCGGCGCAAGATAGATCGGGAATTGCGATAGCGCGAAGTAGAGCCAGGTCAGGCCCGGCAGCACGCCGTCGGTGGCGGCGACCATCAGGCCCATGTTCCGCTGCGACACCATCACGGCCAAGGAAAGCGCGCGCTCCATGCCGAAGCGGCGAAACACCAGCATGGTGCCGGCGAGCAGCGCAAAGAACACCGCAAAGGCGAGCAGCGTCAGCCCCAGCGCCTGCAGCGGTTCACGCCAAAAACTCGGCGCGACCGGACCCATGACTGCGCAAACGAACACCAGGAGGATCAGGATGTTGAGGCCGTCAATCGGCGCCTTGTGGCGCTCGATGGCGGCAAGCCCGAACAACCATCGGATGATCGCGGCGGCCGCGAGCGCGCCGGCCAGGATCAGAAACAGTTTTGCGCCGAGGGCGACCGGCGACAATGTCAAGGCAGAGCCGAAGAAGAGATAGGCGAACAGCGGCGCGGTGAGCGGCACCAGCGCGGTGCCGGTCACCAGCGTGATCAGCACCAGCGTGGCGTCCAACCCCATCAGCGCCGCGAGCGAGGGCGACGCCATCATCGGCGAAGCCACCGCCTGCAGCATCAGGCCCAGGAACAGATCCGGCGACGCCGTGCGCAGGCCCGTCGCAAGCCAGAACATGCCGGTGATGGCCGGGACCGCCAGCAGCGTCCATCCCGTCGCGGTCACAACGATCGCAGGCCGGCGCAAATAGAGCCGCAGCGCGGAGAGGTCCACGCGCATGAAGGAAATGCAGAGCAGGAGAAAGACGGCTTCGGTGACGAAGGGCCGCAAGGCTTCGCCGAGCGGCGGGATCGCGATGCCGATGAACACCAGGGCAGCAACGGCGCGTGTACCCTGGCGGCCAAGCCATGCAAGCGGCCTGACGATGGCGGCGATGATAGCAGTCAAGGCAACAGGCATCGGCGTTCTCCTGATAGAGCCGCAGCACGGGGAGACCTGTTGAGACAAGAACACGCGCCCGCCGGACCGCGGCGGCACTCGTTCATGTTTTGCAGATGAGACAAGACGACGTGCCGCTCCTTAAAAGGAGCGCCACCAGCGCGACGCAGTGAGGGTCAGGCAATCGTCCATGGGACTTGATTGGCATCGTGCGACGCCATTGGCAAGAGGCGCAGTGTCGTCCTGGCGAAAGCCAGAACCCATAACCACAAGCGGTTGTTGTGGCGTGCAAGTGGTTGCAGCGGAGCACACGCCAAACACTTGTGGTTATGGGTCCCGGCTCAAGGCTGGGACGACAGCGTCATTGCGGCAACGGAAGTGTTCAACACGGCCGCTTCAAAAACCAAACCGCCCGTCTGCTTTCGCAAACGGGCGGCTCAGGGCCATCAGGTTTTATGGGGGCACATCGCCTGAAGGCTAGCTCTCGATCTTATTCTTGACGCGTTTTCTTCACGCGAACCGGTGCCCACTTCGCTTGAAAACGCTATGGCTTTAGCCCTGCTGCGGCGGGGGCTGGTCGTTCGGCGGAGTCGGACGCTGGCGATGCTGGTTCATGAAGGCGTCGAACTCTTCCTTGTCCTTGGCGTGGCGCAGGCGGCTCAGGAATTCCTTGAACTCCTTCTGCTCCTCTTCGAGACGCTGCAGCGTCTCGGCGCGGTATTCGTCGAAGGCGCGGTTGCCGCTCGAGGGCGAACCAAAGCCCCAGCCGAAGCCGCGGCGCTCCATGCGGTCGCGCATGCGATCCATCTTGTACTGCATCCGCTCCATCTTGTTCTGCCAGCGATCCTGATCGTGGTGACTCCAGCAACCCATTCTTCTGCTCCCGAGTGTGAAAAAGAGGAGGGCGAGCCCGATCGGCCACCAAATGATGAAGCCGAGAATGGTCACGGCAATCCAGCCGGGGTGCCACGGGCTTTCGAACATGCGTGGGCGGTAGGGTTCTTCCACAGGGCCGCGCCATCGATTGACATCTGCGGTGTAGGCCATTTCCCTTCTCCATCACGGCATCACGCCGTTGTGAATGTAAATAACATTTACATACTTGGCCGATCCATTCCGAAAGTCAAGCCGACCCCACGGGGGTGCGACAAAATTATTTCGGCAATTTTATTTCGGTTTGCCCCAAGGACCAGCGGGCTTCTCCTCCGCCGGCTCGGGTGTGCGCTCGGTGGGGAAGCCGAGGCCGCGCAGATAGATCAGGACTTCGGCCTCCAGCAGCTCTTCCGGCGTCATCGGCAGTTTGCGACGCGCGGCGTCACCACGGCCAAATAACGAAGCGACACCGTGCGACATCGCCCAGATGTGCAGCGCCATCATCATCGCCGGCGGACGCGGCACGCCGGGCGGCGCCAAAGCCGCAAGCCGCTCGGCGGCGGCACGAATGACGGCAAAGGCGCGTTCGCTTGCCGCCATCAGTGCAGGAGTTGTCTCGACCGGAACGCCGGATTCGAACATCGCCGAATAGAACGCCGGCTCCTCGCGGGCGAAGGCTAGATAGGCCTTGCCGACGCGCTCAAACGCAGTGATCGTGTCCGGACGGCCGTCGTCCCAGGCCTGCGTCAGGAGCTGCTCGAACTGCTCGAAGCCGCGCTGGGCGATGCTCGACAATAGTTCGTCGCGGTCGCGGAAATGCCGATAGGGCGCGGCGGGGCTGACGCCGGCCATGCGCGCGGCGTCGGCGAAGGTGAAGCCGGCCGGCCCCTTCTGCGAAATCAAGTCGAGCGCCGCCTGCAGCAAGGCTTCTTTGAGATTGCCGTGATGATAGCCGCGCTCGCCGCGGCGCTGATCCTTGCGCCAGCTCATGTGAAAAGCTCTTACATGAGCCGGATGCAAAGGTCACTAGGGCCGAGGGCGCAACTTCGCGTCATTCCGGGGCGGCTCGCAGAGCCGAACCCGGAAGCTCGAGATTCCGGGTTCGATGCTATCGCATCGCCCCGGAATGACGGCGGTTCGTAGCCCGGGCGGAGCCAACGGGTCGCGCGAACGCGCGCCCGATGACAGGCTCCGCGCAACCCGGGACGGCTGTGTCCGCATTTCCGGGCCCCGGGTGACGCTGGCGCTTCACCCGAGCTGCAGGGCTGGCGGCGAAATTAACGGCCCGGAATCGGAAGGACCGGCATGATCTCCACGGAGTCGCCCGGGAAGATCGCGAAATGCGGGTGGTTCTCGAACATTTTGGCCGCGGCCTCCTGCGAGGCGGCGCGCACCACGGTGAACCCGGTCAACTGATTGGTGATGTCGGCAATGCCGTTCGCATCGACCTTCTTGGTCTTGCCGAGCGGGCCGCCCATCTCGACGATCACGCTCTGGTGCTTTTCGACCCAGGCGCCCCACGCCGCCATCCCCTGCTGCTCCTTGGCGCGCCGCTCGGCCTCCGGCAGCGCACGCCAGGCCGTCATTCGCGCGCCGTTCATGCTGCCGAGATAGACGGCGAGGAACGTATCGTTGCTGCTCATGTGCTTCTCCCTTGCGTTGAATTGACGATCGGTGCGTGGCTCAGCGGTGCGCCGAGTCCCGCTGCAGTTCTTCGAAGCCGGCGGCTGCCTTCTGCACCTCCTCCGAGAAATCGCTCATTTCCTGCACCTGGCGGATCTCGATGATCTCGTTCTCGCTGGCCGGGCATCGCTTGGCCCATTCGATCGCCTCCGCACGCGAGGCCACGTTGATCATCCAGTAGCCGCCGAGCACTTCCTTCGATTCGGTGAACGGACCGTCGGTGACCACGGGCTTGCCGGTCGCGAAAGAGACGCGGGCGCCCGCCGACGGCGGATGCAGGCCGTCCAGCGCGATCAGGACGCCGGCGTCCTTCAGCGCCTGGTTGTATTGCATCATCGCCCTAACGCGTTCGGGGTCGAGGTCGATCTTCGGCGGCGCGGTCTCAAAGCCGAGCGGGATCATCAGCATCATGAATCGCATGGGTGGTTCCTTTGGGTGGGCGGAGCGTCATTCTCTCCGTCGTCATTCCGGGGCATCGCGGAGCGATGAGCCCGGAATCCATTACTCCGCTTGCGCATGGGGCCTGATGGATTCCGGGCTCGTCCTTCGGACGCCCCGGAATGACGGAGAAGCCATTAGTTTCGAGCGACCTGGGCGCGCAGGCGCTCTTCCTGCTCGCGCAGTTCGGGGGTCAATGCCTCGCCGAAATCCTCGGTGGAGAACACCTGCCGGATCTCGATCTCGCCGTCCTCGAACGGGGCACGCTTCATCCAGTCGATCGCTTCATCGAGCGATTTGGTCTCGATCAGCCAGAAGCCGGCGACGAGATCGTTGCTCAAGCTGAACGGCCCGTGGCTGACGCGGGGCTGCCCGCCGCCATAGCCGACCCGCGCGCCCTTCGCACTCGGATGCAGGCCCTCGCCGGCTTGCAGGACGCCGGCCTTGACCATCTCCTCGTTGAAGGCGCCCATCGCGGCCAGAAGTTCCGTCGAGGGCATCACGCCGGCTTCGGTGTCACGGCTGGCCTTCACTATCACCATGAATCGCATCGTCTCGCGCTCCGTTAGGGGGTCACTTATTGGTTTGGTCACTTGTCTTCAGGCACTCGCAGATAAGACGAACCGGGTCTTGCCGCACCGACAGGTCCCTGCAAAATTATTCTGGAGATAATTGCGGCAATTGGGCGCGGGCGGCGTGCCCACCCTACGCGCCCTGCTTGACGAATTTGCCATCCTGATAGGTGGCGCCGAAATAGACGTCGATGCGCTTCACCTTGTCGCCGTCGAAGGCAAAGAACTCGGTATTGCGGAAGCTGTTTCCGTCCTTCGCCACGCAGCGATAGGTCACGAAGGCCTCGTCGCCTTTGACGAAGATCCGTTCCAGCTCATGGCTCGCGATCCAATCGCTATCCCGCCAGCAGCGGGCGAAATAGGTCAGCTTGTCCAGATTGTCGTCATAGGGGCTGGTGAAACGGAAGTCGTCGGTGAAGGCCGCCTCGACGCGCTGGCGGTCGTTCGCCAGATAGGCGGCGAAGATCGCGCGGATGATCCCGGCTTTGTCGGTGGATGGCATTCAGCTCTCCTTCGGCACCAGCTTGAAATAGGGCTCGGCCTCCTTCATCACCCGCGCGAAGGACGGACGCGCTTTCAGGCGCTCGAAATAAGCGCGCAGATTCTCGTGCTCGTCGCCCAACGGCACCATCATGTTGCCGTAGAACAAGGACGGCGCGGCGGCGCAATCGGCAAGCGTGAACGCCTCGCCCGCCGCCCAGCCGCCGGGCGCCAACTGCTCGTCGATGATGCGGTAGGAGGCGAGCAGCTGCGCCCTCGCCTCCTCGACGCCAAACGGATCCTTGCTGTCGGCCGGCCGCAGCCGGTCGCCGACGATCTTCTGCATCGGCAGGTGCAGATAGAGATCATAGAAGCGTTCACGCAGCCTGGTCTGCCAGGCGAGATCGGCCTCAGCCGGAATGAACTTGGTGCGGCCGGGATAATGGCGGTCGAGATAGTCGATGATGATGCTGGATTCCGGCACGACCTGGTTCCGCGCATGGTCCTGCAGCACCGGGAAGCGCCCGATCGGCGACAGTTTCAACAGCGCCGCGCGCTCGGCAGGATTGGAAAGGTCGACGGGATGGGGCGCGAACGGGACGTCGTTCTCATAGAGGGCGATGAGCACCTTCCAGCAGAACGACGACAGCGGGTGATAGTGCAGCGTCAGCGACATGGAAACTCCTGTTGCCGGCGGCCGGATGTGCCGCCACAGGGAAGACGAAGCAGGGCTCAGGGCGCCCGACATCGCCGGCGGATTTATTTCGCGGCCGCAGACCTTGCTTTCGCCAGGTAGACGGCGCAACAGGATCCGATATCGGAAAACGTTGGAACATCCATGACTTCATCTTCGCAGAAGGTCGCGCTCGTCACCGGAGCGGCGCGCGGCATCGGGCTTGCCACCGCCAGGCGATTCCTTGCCGAGGGCTGGCGCGTGGCGCTATTGGATATCGAGCGCGAATTGCTGAACGAGGCGGTCGCGAGCCTCAAACAGGCCGAGAACACGCTGGCGCTGCCTTGCGACGTCTCCGACGCCGCTGCTGTCGCGGCAGCAGTCGCCGCGGTGGAAAAACGCTTCGGCCGGCTCGATGCGCTCGTCAACAATGCCGGGGTTGCGGTGTTCGCGCCGCTGCTCGAGACCTCGGACGCCGATTGGAGCCGGATCCTGGCGGTGAACCTCACCGGACCGTTCCTTTGCGCCAAGGCAGCCGCGCCGCTGATGCGCGAGCATGGCGGCGGCGCCATCGTCAATATCACCTCGATCTCGGCGGTGCGCGCTTCGACGCTGCGCTCGGCCTACGGCACCAGCAAAGCAGGGCTAGCGCATCTGACCAAGCAGCTCGCGGTCGAGCTCGCCTCGCTCGGCATCCGTGTCAATGCGGTGGCGCCTGGCCCGGTCGACACCGCGATGGCGAAAGCGGTGCATACGGCCGCCATCCGCGCCGATTATCACGACGCGATCCCGCTCAACCGCTACGGCCTCGAGGAGGAACTGGCGGAAGCGATCTTCTTCCTCAGCTCCGAGCGCGCAAGCTACATCACCGGGCAGATCCTCGCGGTCGACGGCGGTTTCGATGCCGCCGGCATCGGATTGCCGACGCTGCGCGGACAAGGGCGGAACGGCTAGGGCCACCGGTTGACCGCGATGACGCGCCAGCCAGTAGCCAAGCGATCGATCCGGGTCAGCGACAGCGGATCGATCACGAACCGCAAGGCGTTCTCAGCCTGTAGGTCAAGCGCGATTGCGAGCACGGCGCGGATCGTGCCGGAATGCACGACCAACACGGCATCGCCCGCCGGCAGCGATGCCAGCCCCTCTCTCGCGCGCGCGATCTGATCGACGAAGCTTTCGCCGCCGGGCGGCCGGTTGCGCGCCGGCGATCGCCAGAAGGCCTGATAGGCGTCGCCGAGCTCAGCCACGAGATCGTTGTGACGCCGCCCGGTCCAGGCGCCGAAATCCTGTTCACGAAAGGCGGCGTTCTCGACCGCTGCGAGCCCGAGCGCGGCCGCGGTCTCCCGCGTGCGACGCGCCGGGCTGCAGGCCGCGAACGCGCCTTGCGGCAGCCTTGCCTTCAGCGCGGCAAGCGCCGCTTCGTCACCGAGGTCGGCCGGCGCGTCCGGGCCATGGATGACCCCTTTCGGCCCATCGACGGGCGCGTGCCGGATCAGCCACAGGTTGGTTTCGATGTTCATCTTGAAGCCTGGGCCAGCCTTGCGGCGAGCAGCATCATGCGAAGGAATCGCATGTAGTTCGATAGTCTAGACGAAGCTGCATGACAAAATCTTGCCGCATGCGACGCCGCTAAATATGCGAGGAGAACGAGGAGATCGGGGAGCCAGCGGATGTCAAGGGCGGTGATCAAGGCGGCTTTGATCGCAGCGGCGCTGCTCGGAGCAAGTTCGTTCGCGCGCGCCGAGGTCCGCATCCTGGCAAGCCCGGGCGGACAAGTCGAGCCGTTCATCGAATTGTTCGCGCGCGTGCGCGCCTCCGGCGAGCGCGTGGTGATCGACGGGCCCTGCCTGTCGGCCTGCACACTGGTGCTCTCGATGGTTCCGAACAACCGCATCTGTGTGACGCGGCGCGCCGTGCTCGGCTTCCATGCCGCGCGTTCGGTCGACAGGAGCGGACGTTTCTATGCCGAGCCGGAGGCCTCCGAGGCGGTGCTCGAGGCCTATCCGGCACCGGTGCGCGGCTGGATCGTAAGCCACGGCGGATTGACGTCGCGGCTTTTGCTGTTGCGCGGACGCGACCTCTCGGCGATCTATCCGCGGTGCCGATAGCTCACATTCCTTCGGCGGGGCAGTTCACCATCCAGGGGATGCCGAACTGATCGACGCACATGCCAAAACCCTTGGCCCAGAAGGTCGGCGTGAAGGCCATGGTCACGGTGCCGCCTTCCGCGAGCGCCTTGAACTTGCGTTCGCCGTCGGCGGGGTCTTCCACGGTGAGAGAGACCGCAAAGCCCTGCGGCTTGTTGAAATATTCCGGCGGCGAATCGGAGGCCATGATGATCTCGCCGTCGATCGTGATCTTGGCGTGCATGATCTTCTTCTTCCAATCGGGCGCGACCGGCATCGATTCCGGCGCCTGCTCATGGGTGAGTATCGCCTCGATCTTCGCGCCGAGCACCTTCTCATAGTATTTCAGCGCCGCTTCGCAATTGCCGCTGTAGAACAGATAGGGATTGACCTGCATGGCTTGCTCCTTGGGTTTGAGGGCAGTAGCGGAAAACTATTTCTTTGAAGATTTGGCGCCGCGCGGTTGGCTGTCGCGGATCAGGCGGTCGAGATGCATGCGGATGTGAGCGGCCTCCGCGGTCGTGTTGGCAAGCGCGATGGCGCGGTCGAAGGCGACGCGGGCCTCGTCATTGCGGCCGAGCTGCATCAGGAAGGCGCCGCGGACGCCATAGAAGTGGAAATAGTTCTGCAGCCGCTGGGCGAGCGGATCGATCATCTCGAGCGCCTCTTCCGGCCCGCGTACCTTCGAGACCGCAACCGCGCGGTTCAGCGTCACCACCGGCGAAGGCTGCATAACCTCGAGCGCGCCGTAGAGTAGGTCGATCTGTATCCAGTCAGTGTCTTCGGGCTTTTCGGCGCGGGCATGCAATGCGGAGATCGCGGCCTGCACCTGATAGGGACCGCTGCGGCGATGGCGCATCGCCTTGTCGATCAGCGCCAGCCCCTCGGCGATTAAGGTCTGGTTCCACAGGCGGCGGTCCTGGTCCTCGAGCAGGATCACGGCGCCGTCGGCATCGAACCGCGCCGCAGCGCGGGCGTGCTGCAACAACAACAGCGCGGTCAGCCCCATGATCTCCGGCTCGCTCTGGAACAGGCGCAGCAGCAGCCGCGCCAGCCGGATTGCTTCTTCGCAGAGGGGGCTGCGGATCTCGGCGGTGTCCCCGCTCGCCGAATAGCCCTCGTTGAAGATCAGGTAGATCATCGCCGCGACGGAAGCGAGGCGCTCGCTGCGTTCGGCCGCACCCGGCGCCTCGAACGGCACTTTCGCCTCCGCCACGCGCGCCTTCGCACGGGTGATGCGCTGCTCCATCGCGGCCTCGCTGACCAGGAAGGCGCGCGCGATCTGTTTCACAGAAAGGCCGGAGACGATGCGCAGCGCCAGCGCGATCTGCTGGGTCGGCGGCAAATCGGGATGGCAGCAGATGAACAGCAGCCGCAGGATGTCGTCGCGATAATGCGAGCCGTCGAGCCGTTCGGCGAGTGCGTCTTCGGCGTCGTCGAGATCGGAGATCGCCTGGTCGTCGTCCGGCAGCGCCTCCTGCTTGCGACTGCGCCTGATATCGTCGATCCCGACGTTGCGACCGACCATGATCAGCCACGCCGCGGGATCGCGCGGCGGACCGTTCTGCGGCCAGCTCTTCAGCGCGCGCAGGCAGGCGTTCTGGTACGCCTCCTCCGCCCGGTCGAGATCGCGGAAATAGCGGAGCAGCGCGCCGACCGCCTGGGGTCGCGCCGAAGTCAGCGCGGCGTCGATCCAGGCGGTATCGGTCACGGCTGAACACTCCCCGGGTTGAAAACCCCGACGGGCCTGATCTCATAGGCGCCGCCCGGATTGGCCGCGCCGAGATCGCGCGCGACCTCGAGCGCCTCGTCGAGATTCTTGCAGTCGACGACATAGAAGCCGAGCAGCTGCTCCTTGGTCTCGGCAAAAGGACCGTCCAGCACCAGCGGCGGATCGTCCTTGCGCAGCGTGGTCGCCGCCGTGGTCGGCAACAGCCGCGCCACCGGCCCCAGCCGGCCCTGCTTGGCCAGTTTCTCCTGCACGACGGAAAGTTTCTTCATGACGGCCGCGTCCTGTTCCTTGGTCCAGGAACCGACCATGTCCTCGTCGTGATAGCAAAGGATGGCATACAGCATGCGTCAGGCATCTCCGTTGTGTTGAAGACGAACGATTATGCCCGCAGCCGACAACACTTAGAAGAAATTTTGAGAAGGGGTGAGTTCCGCACCGCGGCCGCCGTCATTGCGAGCCAACGGGTCGCGCGAACGCGCACCCGATGACAGGCTCCGCGAAGCAATCCATGCCTCCACGAGTGGCGAGATGGATTGCTTCGCTCCGCTCGCAATGACGCGGGGCGGCAGCTTCCGCATCACCAGTAGATTCCGTACTTCGCCGCAATACGACGCGCCTTGGCTTCGTCGTCGCGCCAGCTATGGGCGTGGGCTTTCTCAAAGTCTCGCCTTGATCGGTGGCAGGAGAGTATGCGACCGATTCGATTCGTTATGTGATACAGGTCACGTTGTTGGCGAGGGGTTCAGGAATGACGAAAGGCGCGCTGGCGTTGCTGGTACATGGCGGCACCGAAAACTGGTCGCCGGTACGGTGGAAAGCCCGGTTCGACGAAGTCTGCCGGGACAGGCGCGTGCTGCTGTTACCCGATGCGGGCGCCGATCCCGCTGATGTGCACTACGCCGCGGTCTGGAAGCCGCGCCCGGGCGAACTTGCGGCGTTTCCGAATTTGCGCGTGATCTTCAATCTCGGCGCCGGCGTCGACGCGCTGATGGCGGATGCCTCGTTGCCCAACGTGCCGCTGGTCCGCGTCGCGGTGTCCGATCTCACCGGCCGGATGACGGAATATGTGACGCTGCACGTGCTGATGCATCACCGCCAGGAACTGTACTTACGCGAGTCGCAGCGCGAGAAACGCTGGGCGCCTCGGCATCAATGGGCAGCGGGCGCGATCACGGTCGGCATCATGGGAATGGGCACGCTGGGGGCCGACGCGGCGCAGGTGCTGCGGGCGATCGGCTTCCGCGTGGTTGGCTGGAGCCGCAGCGCGAAGCAGATCGACGGCATCGAATGCTTTGCCGGGACGGAACAGCTCGGCGCCTTCCTGCAACAGACCAACATCCCGGTCTGCCTGCTGCCGCTGACGCCGGACACGCGGCACGTGCTCAACCGCGACGTCTTTGCCAAACTGAACCGCAACAGCCCTATGGGCGCGCCGGTCCTGATCAATGCCGGCCGCGGCGGATTGCAGGATGAGGTCGACATTTTGCGCGCGCTCGACGACGGCACACTCGGCGCCGCCTCGCTCGACGTCTTCGAGACCGAACCGCTGCCTGCGGACAGCCCGTTCTGGAGCCATCCGAAGGTGGTGCTGACGCCGCACAATGCGGCCGACACCGATCCGGACGAGATCTCGAAATATGTCGCGCGGCAGATCGAGCGCTATGAGGCCGGCGACGCGCTGGAGCACGTGGTCGACCGCAGGCGGGGGTATTAGCGCAACTGTCGCGCCGGGCTTCAGTTATTCAAGAACGTAGGTGTCGCGAGAAGCGTCGCTTTCGGAGAGAAAGCTGACGTGCTGCGAACCTGACAACATCGATGCCTTTGACGCCTTCCGGACATTTGAGGGCTGGCAATCGTGGCTCGAGGAGCGCATAAAACCTCAATGACTGGGACTCGTCATCGAGGGTGCAGGTGCGGCGCTGTTTATAATCGCTCCGAAGCCATGGCTGAGAGCCGTGAGATCGGCAGCTTCGAATGTGCCGTTTGCGGAGCAACGATGGAGACGTGGAATACGGCGTGGGTTCCGACATATCGCCTGATCGCAGGTCCGGTGAGGCCGCCTGAAAAATAGAACGACCGAGCGCGAGCGCCTTTAGGAACCGGGTTAACATACGATCGTTGATCGCTCGGTTAGCCTTGCTGACGATTGGTCACAATGACGCGGTATTAGCCGTGAGCGAAGTCGCATTGCGCAGATCGTCCAAAGCAGTCGATGCATTGGGAAAGTAAGGGCCGCCTCAGTTACCAGCCCTCACTTCGTTGAATGTCAACTTCCGGCTCCAAGGCGCCCGTAATGGACGACCTTGAGTCTGGAGCGTCATCATCTTGCGCAAGGGATAGCTCCCGCTTCCCTGTTCAGTCGGAACCCATCGGGAGGACTGCTCGTTGGTTTTCTGATTGTGCCGAGGCGCGGGCCGCCACGGCCACTCTGTTTGCAAACTGAAAGGTCCGATGAGAAAACCGGTAAGCCGTTCCACCCAAGCTCAGGTTGCAGGCTTTAGTCCTTCGGAATCATTGCTGAGGGCCATCGTAGCATGGATAGATGAGCAGGAAGACAAGCCTGGCTTGTCCGAGGCGATAAGCCGCCTGGTGCAACTGGGACTTACGTCGCACGCCGATCAGGATCGCCAGAAGCAGAGCGCTCGCAAAATGGCTGGCGACACGATCGATGGCATAGGCGACACAACGACGACGGCAGATGATCGGGCAGTGCGCAAGCGTGATCTACTCGACGGCCCCAAGGAGTTCGACCGCGTGCGAATTGATCGCCCCAAGCGTAGTAAGCCGACCCGACGATAAGCCGAGCACCTCGAAGCCGCTGACATTGGGCGACTGAAGATCACCAGAAACAAGGAGGAGACGCATGAGACAGCATTCCCCATCGGATGCAGCCAATGAGGCGAATAATCTGTTCAAGCAGACCGAAAACAAAGTGATCACTGAGTACGAAAAGGCCGAACAGGCGTTCCATGCAAATCGGGAGCGGCTGAAAGCTGAACGGTTGGCCAGGGAAGCGGAGCGACGAAGTCAGCTCGACAGGGCGCCCTAGATGTCGCATTTCTAATTTGATGACGAGTCGCTTGCCGCAGACGAAGAAGGCCTGGGGTTGACCAGTCAAAGGGCCGCGGGGGCAATGTGTTGCCGATATCGAAGGAGCTTGAAACGTTTACGGATATCGATAGCTTGCCACGGAAGCGCGGGACGAACGAAGCCTCGTCTCCAGAGCGACATTGGTCTGCGAAAGAGTCCAGGCATTCAATTGAGATCGCGAAAAGCGCTCTTGCAAACCTAGTCCGGCTTGACAACTAGAGCATCGAAAGTACGACAATCCCGTCTTCGAGCTCGCCTGAAGCAAGACGCGCCCGCGCCATACGCTCGAATTCTGTTCGATGCTTCTGCAGATAGCTGAAGGCCTGCTTCTGCGTGCTGAATGTCGTCGCTAACCGGCACATTTGTCGATTTGCGCCGAACGCGAGAAAGAAGGTGATCGTCCCGCCGCCGTCCGACCTGGCTCTACGCACGACCCGCGCTCTCTGGCATGTGATCGGCCCTCCCAATTTTCTTCGCCGTTGGCCCTGGTTGCAGGTCGCTAAATCCGCGGCTTCCTTGGGCGCTTCTTTGGCGCAGGCACTGGAGGCAAAGCTACTCGAAGGGCTGCGTCAGCTGCTTCCTTGGCCTCACGCGTCTCTCGAAGTCGCGCCATGTTCGTGCGAACTTCGATCGCATGCCTTTCGACGTCTGCCAATGCCCGCGCCCCCTCTTCAGCGGCCAGGCGCTTGCGATAGGAACGCGCAATGCCTTCGGGGGATGGCTCTGTCGGCTTCTTCGCGCTCATCGCTCACCGGGCTCCACAACGGACAAAACCCGCTCAATCCGAGGATCGAGCGGGCAGAGGGTCCGTTTCAGTACATCCGTGAAACGGCGCCGACGATATCAAGCCAGCGAGAGGTTCTCAGCGCTGACCTTGCCTCGCATCTTGTCGGTCTTGACCTCGAAATTGACCTTCTGACCCTCTCCGAGTCCGGAAAGGCCAGCCCGTTCAACAGCGCTGATGTGAACGAACACATCGTTGCCACCGTCGTTCGGCTGGATGAAACCAAAGCCTTTTTGGCCATTGAACCACTTAACAATACCTGTAGTCATTTTCTTCTCCAAAGCGCGCAAGCGCATGCCGCGCGACAGCCGCGCGGTTATCTTCAACTTCGTCGATGTCTTTGGAAAAGGAGCCCGCAGGCGCATTCAACAAGGCACAGCGGCTAATCGAACAAGTCCTATATACATCACTTTTCGGATTTTGCAAGGAGAGAAGCCAACTTGTTCGCCCAGCCAATTCTGGTGCTCCGATCAGAGAGGCTTTGAGTGAGTCTGTAGGCCTGCAAGAATAGGCTTCCTTGATTGACAGTGGTCAACGAGAGTGGTGACGTTGATGTCACCAAGCTGCATCGCTGTTGCAAGCAGATCAGCACGTCGACTCCGGTGACGAATGTCGCCGCCGCCATCCTCAAAATCGCAATGAAGCTCCTGCGCATTTGACTGCCTGCACGGAAGTGTCGCATTCGCAGCCACAAGCAAGGAGATTCAATTGCAGGTACTTGTCACAGACAACAATGTTGATGGCGGTCTCGGCGAGCGGGAGCGGCCCTGGGATCTCCCCTGCGATCAAAGACGCTAGGCTGCGCGATTAAGAGCCAATGCACGCCGTCAAAGGAGCGCCGCATCACGCGCTGGGAGCATGAGCATGTGGTCGAGGAGGTCCAGAGACGGCTCGATTCCAATCCCGACGCCATGCGGACGCGGCGCGAGACGGTCGAGCATCCCTTCGGCACGATCAAAGCCCGTATGGGTGCGACCCACTTCCTGATGAAGCGCCTACGGAATGTAGCCGCTGAGATGGCGCTGCATGTTCTCGCCTATAACCTCACACGGGTGATGAACATCGTCGGCAAACCGAGCCTGATTGCAGCCATCCGCGCTGCCTGAAGGTCGGAAAGTGCGTCCAAAAGCGCAATACCGCGTCGCATACCCACTTTAGCTGTCATTGGACGATCCGACGCGAGAACATCGGCCGCCTGCAATGACTGGCAACTACGGCCGCCTGCCGACCTATCCGTTTGCACACAACCAAGGCCCTTAGCGGACCTCACTACTGGAGTCGCCAAAGTCCGCTTCCAACGTAAAGCGAACCAGTGTTCACGCGTTGCTACCGGCACAGCTATGGGTCGTAAGCTCCCCCAGATCTTCCCCGCTCACTACGGAAATAGTTCTACGCATCGAAGTTCGGTTACGGTTGAAACATTGCATCTTTCCTGAACTCAGCGGACTGACCAAGTCTCTGGTGAAGATCAATGTGACTTACGTTCTACCTCGGCTCCCAGGCCACTCCTTATCAGGGGCCGCGCAGCATCGTAATCGTTCGACTTGACAGGAATAACCCCAATGAGCGGCAACGATCGATTTCGATCTACCGGTGAAACCTTGGACACAGCTATCGTCGGCGCCGGGGTTGGCGGCCTCTACACCGCATGGCGCCTGCTCGGTTGCGGCCAACCTCCCGGCGGCATGGCGGTGTTCGAGGCATCCGCGCGCGTCGGCGGCCGCCTGCTCAGCGTGACCATGCCGGGGACCACCGGCATCGCCGCAGAATTCGGCGGGATGCGCTTTCTTTCCAGTCACGCGCTCATCACCTCGCTCGCGGCAAAATTCGGTCTCGGGATTCGCGAGTTCACCACGGGCAACTCGGAGAGCATCTTCTATTCCCGGGGCAAGCAGTGGCGTGCCGGCGACATCGCAAAGAAGCAACCCCTCCCCTATGGGCTGCGCCCGGACGAACTCTATCTCGATCCGTTCGAATTGATCGTCAAAGCCGTGCGACGGGTGATGCCTTCCATGAAGCACCTGTCGCCGGACGAGTGGGTGAAGATGAAAGAGTCGCTCACCCTCGACGGCTTTCCGCTGATCGACTGGGGCTTCAGCAATCTGCTCGGCCGATTTCTATCCGATGAGGCCTTGCAGTTCATCGAGATGGGAATTGGCTACAGTGCAGTCGTGAGCAACTGGAATGCCGCCGACGCATTGTCGTTGGTGATCGAGTATACCGGCAGCCCGACCGAGAAAACTCTGGTGGACGGCATGCAGGCCTTGCCGAACGCGCTTGCGGCCGCCGTCATGCGCGAAGGCAGCACCATTCATCATCAGCATAGGTTGGTATCACTGCGCACTCCAGCCCAGACAGGCGATGGCCTGCACGAACTCGTCTTCACGACGCCTGACGGACCGCGCGCCGTTCGTGCGCGCCGCGTCGTACTTGCGCTGCCGCGCCGGGCGATGGAGATCATCGACGACTGCGCTGTGTTGAAAGAGCCACCCATCGCAGCTCTGCTTGCAACCGTGACGCCGCGCCCGCTTGGCAAGGTCTTTCTCGCTCATGAGCAGCCCTGGTGGCGTTCGCTCGGTCTGACCAGCGGACGGGCGACCACCGACCTGCCGATCCGACAGATCTATTATTTCGGCACCGAGCCCGACCGGCCGGCAGGCGCGACAGGCCACCTGACCATGGGCTATTTCGATCGTCCGCAGCTCGATTACTGGGCTGGCTTGCGGCGCCTGGAACAGCCGGGCGCCAGCGGATTCACCATGCTCGATCCTGACGGCCCCGTGGCGACAGAAGTCCGTCGCCAGATCGGCGTCGTGCACGGGCTCGATCAGCCGATGGCAGCGCCGCTGTCAGTCGGCTTCATGAACTGGGAAGAAGATCCGTACGGCGGCGCCTGGCACACCTGGAATCAGGGCGTGAAGAGCTGGGAAATCATGAAGAAAATCGCATCTCCGGTGCCCGGAACGGCGCTGCACATCGTCAGCGAGGCATGGTCGACCAAGCAGGGATGGGTTGAGGGAGCGCTGGAGATTGCGGAGGCCGTGGTGGGCACCATGACGCGCATACCCGCAAACTGAGGCCCCTCCCTCTCTCGGGATGCGATCTGCCGGAAGTGCATAGTCGCGGTCAGGCTACCTTTAATAGGCTGAAGAGCAGGAGGCGGAAGGCTCGCTCGGATGCGCTCGCTGCAGGGTGCGCTCCGAGAAGCGCTTGGTATTGCAATCGGCAACAGTTCGAGGAAGGGAACAGATCATGAGTATCCGAAAGACCGTTTGGATCGGCGTACTCGCGCTGTTCGCTGCCGTGCTGGCGGCGACCGCACCACCGGCGGCCGCGCAGCAGCAACGGCCGCCGAACATTCTTGTCATCATGGGAGACGATGTTGGCTGGTTCAACGTCGGCGCGTACCACCGCGGAATGATGTCCGGCAAGACGCCAAACCTCGACAAGCTGGCGTCGGAAGGCATGATGTTCACCGACTACTACGCCGAGGCGAGCTGCACGGCAGGACGCGCCAACTTCATCACTGGCGAGCTGCCAATCCGCACGGGACTAACGACTGTCGGTCAGGCCGGTGCCGATGTTGGCATCCCGGACCAGGCCGTGACACTGGCCACCGTGCTCAAGTCGCTCGGCTACGCAACGGGGCAGTTCGGCAAGAACCACCTCGGCGATCTCAACAAATATCTGCCGACAGTGCACGGCTTCGACGAATTCTTCGGATATCTATATCACCTCGACGCGATGTCTGATCCGTACTGGTACTCGTTCCCCGCCAACCAGGACTACTACAACAAGTATGGCCCGCGCAGCCTGATCCACAGCTACGCGACGGACAAGGACGACCCCACCGAGATGCCGCGCTGGGGCAAGATCGGCAAGCAAAGCATCGTCGACGAGGGGCCGCTGCCCCCGTTTCCAGATATGTCGAACGTGCCGAATATGCATGATCTGCCGTTCCTGAAGCCGAAGTACGACATGACCACTTTCGACGAGGTATTGGTCAAATCCTCCAGCGACTTCATGGATAAGGCCAAGCGCGACGGCAAACCTTTCTTCGTCTGGCACAACACGACGCGAATGCACGTCTGGACGTTCCTGTCGAAGAAATACAGTGCGATGCAGAACAACGAGACGAACTTCGGTCTCGAGGAAGCGGGCATGGCTCAACTCGACGACAGCGTCGGCGCCCTGCTCAAGCATATCGATGACATCGGCGAAACCAACAACACCATCGTCATCTTCACGACGGACAACGGCGCCGAGGTGTTCACCTGGCCGGACGGCGGCATGACCCCGTTCAAGGCCACCAAGGGGACCAGTTTTGAAGGCGGCTTCCGCGTGCCGGCCATCATTCGCTGGCCGGGCCGCGTCAAGCCGGGGTCGGTCGAGAATGGAATCTTCTCTGGCCTCGATTGGTTCCCGACACTAACCGCTGCGGCGGGAAACCCGAACATTACCGACCAGCTCCTTAAGGGCGTGACGCTGGAAGGCCGCAGCTACAAGAACCACCTCGACGGTTACAATCAGATGGATCTGCTGACGGGCAAGGGTCCCTCCGTTCGCCATGAGATCTTCTATTTCGCCGGTCCGCATCTCGGTGCGCTTCGCCACGATAACTTCAAGTTTCAGTTCTTCCAGCAGCCTTATGGGTGGCCGGGAGAAAAAGACACCACCGACATGCCAACCATGGTCAACATCCGCCAAGACCCGTTTGAGCGGACGCCGTCAATCCGCGGCGAAAGCCTGAACAACATGGGCGGAGGTTATATGAATGATTTCATGGCCCGCGAATTCTGGCGCTTCGTGCTTGTTCAGCAAGAGGTTGCCAGATTGGCGCAAACGGCCATCGACTTCCCTCCAATGCAGGCGCCGGCGAGCTTCAACCTTGAAGCCGTCAAACGGGAAGTCGAGCAAGCCATCAAGGCACATCCCGGCCAGTAGTGCGCTCTATCGTTCAACACGCGGGCGCTCTTCCGAGAGCGCCCGACACGATGAGACCGCGAGCACATCTCGTGCATGGCTGGGAAGCGCCCGCGTTCCTGCCTGCGCAGCTACAGGTCTATGTTACTTGCTTCCTTCGCTCGAGCGGTTTTCGGGAGACTCTTGAGCTGGGAGAGCGCGGAGAAATGCTTTGACCACCGCGGCGGCGTTGTCCGACGCCAGGTGTTCGAGCTCATTCTCCGTGTTTTCGCCGGCATCGCCGCCGGCCAGATCCGACAGGCCGCGGAAGGCTATAAAGGGGATATGGTTCGAATAGGCGACATGGGCGACTGGCGCACTTTCATTGTCAACCAGGCTCGCCTTGAAAGTATCGTAAATCCACTTGCGGAATTCGGCATTGTCAATGAACGCGGGACCGGAGACGCCGGCACCTCCGACGACGACGCGAGGACGTGTGGTTCCGCAGACATCCGGATTAAGGCAGGCCTTCAGCTCGACTTTCGGCGCGACCGAACGTGCAATCTCCAGCATGGTCGGATCGACGTCAAACCAGAACCGCTTTTCCGGCTCGCGCTCACCCGGGTGAGCAATTCCGACCGCGCGGGGGAAAATCATGCCGTAGTTCGGCAGCGTCTTGCCGAGCCAGTTCGGTATCGACCAGCGGGCTCCGTCTTGCCGGGCAAACACAGATTCGAGATATTCAGACCAGCGATCGGCTACGACGACATCTCCTGGCGAAAGACTGGGGTTGATGCCGCCGGCAATCCCGGAGAAGACGATGCGCCTGATCTTGAAATGATCAATCGCGCCCTGCGTGGTCATGGCGGCGTTGACCATTGACACGCCGCTGAGGAAAAGAACGACGTCTTTGCCTTCGAGGCGACCCACGATGTAGGTCACGTCAGCTATGATCTCCGTCCGGGTCGCGCTCATTGCATTCTTGAGCGCGAGCCATTCGGGGCTATAGGCCGAAATGATCGCGATCCGCGGCGTGGGGTCGACCTGTTCGGCCGCGGCTGCGCGATCCGTCAGCAGCGTCAATGAGGCCAGCAGCAGTAGCGCAAGCCACAGAGCATCCCGCCGCCGCGGCCGACTGGCGGGCGCGTTACTATCCGGTCTCGAAGAGAGTTCTTGCACGAGCGCGCTACGAACAATCTCAGCGGTCGCTCGCGTTAGGCTCCGTTGTGTAGTGATCGGCCTTGATGGAACGAGGCCAGGGCACCAGCATCGCCACTCGCTCGCGATACTGCCGATACTGATCGCCAAACAGCGCAATCAGATCGCGCTCCTCCAGGCTGGCGCCAACGAAAATGTAGGCTGTTGCGACGGCCGCGAATAGAAAGTGCCCAGCCGTCATTGTTGGCGTCGACCAGAACGCGATGATGAAGCCCAGATAGAGCGGATGGCGTACCAGTTTGTACAAAAATGGAGTCTTGAAACGAGAGCCAACAGCGCTGACCGCCGGATCTGCGAACACCTGCTTCAGACCGAATAGCTCAAAGTGGTTTATCTGGAAGCTGGCGAACAGCACGATCAACCAGCCGAACAGTGCGAGCCCTGACAGGGCGATGGCGGCGGCCGGATCAGCAACACTCCAGATGATCGCTGGAATCGGGCGCCATTGCCAAGCCAGCAAGATCAGGACCAGACTGGCGAGAAGGACATACACGCTTCGCTCGATTTCTTGTGGAATGAAGCGGGTCCACCACTGCTTGAATGACCTGCGGGCCATCACGCTGTGCTGGAGAGCGAACAGCGACAGCAGCAGAAGATTGATGATCACCGCCTCGAGCGTTGGCGTAGCGGGTCCTTGGTCGATGTCTTTCGGCACGACGGCACCGAAGACGAAGCCGATCATATAGAGAATCGTGCCGAGGAAGGTTGCGTAGGCAATCAGACCGAAACCGATTGAGGAAATTCGGGCCATTTTTTCACCTTTCAGAGAGGGAGATGTTTTGATCATCTCGCACCGCTCGCATCGCATGGCGAAGGATGGAGGGGTGAGGTGACGGCGCTATTTCATTCCTGATTTAAACGATTGCAGACGTAATATTAGTCGTCGCACACCCCAGTCTGTTCAAAAAGGCATTGCGCTGGGCATCGCGAATTAGTCGGACTATGCCGCGCTAGCGGCACATCACCTCGATGGCGCCGTTGACGAGCGCTTCCAATTCCTCGCGCGAGACGCGGGCGCGGGCGCGGAGCGCGATGGTGTGCAGGGTGGCGGAAGCAAGCCGCCCGAGCGTGGCGATGTCGGCGGTTGCCGATAGCTCGCCCTTCTCCTTGGCGCGGCGGAAGCACGAGGCAAAAGCCTTGTCGAGCTCGACGAAGCCTTCGAGCGCCAAGGCGCGGATTTCGGGATCGGCGACCGCATCGGAAGCCGCCGTCACTACTGTGAAGCAGCCGCGCGGGGAATCGCCGGAAAGATAGATGTCGAGCGCCACCGCATAGATGCGCGTCAATCGTTCGCGGATCGGCAACTCCTCGCGGAAGATGTCGACCATCGCGGTGCGCGCATCGTCGCGGTAACGCTGATAGCTCTTGATGTAGAGCTCGCGCTTGTCGCCGAACGCGCCATAAAGGCTCGGCCGGTTCATGCCGGTCGCGGCACTGAGATCGTCGAGCGAGGTCGCTGCAAAGCCGCGCTTGCGGAACAGGTCGAGCGCCTTGCCGAGGGCAACGTCGGGCTCATAGGCGCGCGGCCGGCCGCGCCGCTTCGGCTCAGCGGCGTCAGCCTTTTTGCCAGCCGACGGTTTGGCAGCAGATGGCAGCTTCTTCTTTTTTTGTACCATTTCGCAGAAAATTCCTTGACCGAAACCATATTATGCAGAACAGTACAAAAATCAACAGGAGGCCCGGCCGCCGGGCCGAACCGCCAAGGAGGCACCCATGGAGCTTTATTTCTCGCCGCTCGCCTGCTCGATGGCGACCCGCATCGCGCTGTATGAAGCGGGCGCAAGCGCCGACTATCTCGAGGTCGATCCGAGGAGTAAGGTGGTGCTGAACGACGGCTCGGATTTCACAGAGATCAATCCGCTCGGCCTGGTGCCGACGCTGCGCACCGATGACGGCGCGGTGCTGACCGAGAACGCCGCGATCCTGCAATACGTCGCCGACCGCTTCCCAGAGGCCAATCTCGGCAGCGGCGCCGGCATGGAGCGCAGCCGGCTGCATCAATGGCTCTGCTTCATCGGCACCGAACTGCACAAGGGCCTGTTCGTGACGCTGCTCGACAAGAAGGCGCCGCAGGACGCGAAGACCTATGTCGTGGAGAAGAACCTGTCGCGGCTCGACTATCTCGAAAATTATCTGAAGGGGCGCGACTACCTGCTCGACCATTTCAGCGTGGCGGATGCCTATCTCGTCACCGTCATCAACTGGACCATGGCGACGCCGCCGGTTGACCTCGTAAAATGGCCGACGCTGAAGGCTTATTACGAACGCCTGCGCGCGCGGCCTTCGGTGACGAAAGCGATCGCGGAGGAGTTCGAGCTCTACAAGGCCGAAATCGCGCGCCACAAGGCTGCGGCGTGACACTACTGTCGTCCCGGACTTGAGCCGGGACCCATACCGCGGGATCTATCGGTGGGGCGATCTGGTCGACGTCGTCGCCAAACAACCGCTCACTGTGGTTATGGGTCCCGGCGTTCGCCGGGACGACACCGAATCTGTGGCACGATCTTCACACCACATCGGCCTTCAGCAAGAGCCGCAGCGATTTCGGGATCGGCTGCGCCCTGCCCTGGCTGATGAAGGCGACGCGCACCTGCGCTTTCACCAGCACTTCCTCGCCGCGCCGCACTTCCTGCGCCAGCATGATCGAGGCGCCCTTCACGGCGACCGGCCAGGTCACGACGTCGAGCACATCGTCCATCCGCGCCGGCCGCAGGAAATCGATCTGCATCGAGCGCACGACGAATGCAAAGCCCGGCGTCTCCACCTCGGTCTCGGCAAACAGCGCATGCTGCTCGGCGCCCATCAGCCGCAAATGATTGGTGCGGCCGCGCTCCATGAAGCGCAGATAGTTGGCGTGATAGACGATGCCGGAGAAATCCGTGTCCTCGTAATAGACGCGGCACTGCATGTGATGGCGGCCGTCGCGGATCTCGCCGTCGAGATGAGCTGTCACTTGCGAACCTCGATCGTCTCGCTGGGAAAATCGAGCTTTTGCGCAAAATCCGCGCCACACGCAAGCGCGTATTACGCCACGGCCGGTCCGGCCTTGCCGAGCGTCACCAGCACGATCTCGGGGGGAACGCCGATGCGGAACGGCATGATGCTGCAGCCGAGGCCGCCGGAGACGATGACGTCGCAATTGGTGCGCAGGTGGCCGTAGGCGAGCTCGACGCCCTGCCGCGGCGGCACCGCGGGCGACCAGCCGAGCACGCGGACCTGGCCGCCATGGGTATGGCCGGACAATTGCAGCGCCACGCGTGAGGGGACGCGCAGCGCGACGTCAGGCTCGTGTGCCAGCAGGATGACCGGTGCATCGTCGGTGACTTTCGCGAGCGTCGCGCCGAGATCGTCGACGCCGATACGGCGCACGGGGCGGAAACGCCGTGCCGGCATATAAGCGAGCTGATCGCCGAGGCCGGCGAGCCAGAACGGGCGGCCGGCCTTGGTCAGGCGCTTTGCATCGTTCTCGTAGACCGGAATGCCGTTGGCTTCGAGCGCACGATGGGCCACCGTCAGCCCCTGACCCTCGCGCTGCACGGTCTTGTCGTCCCAGTAGTCGTGGTTACCGAGGATCGCGTGCACGCCGAGCGGCGCCTTGAGGTTCGCCAGCACCGCGGCCCATTCGCTTGCCGGAATGAAGCGGGTGACATGGCGGTGGCCGGCGACGTAGTCCCCGAGCATGACGATGATGTCGGGCTCAAGTGCGTTGGTGCGCGCGACGATCGTCTCGATGCGCTCCAGCGACATCCAGGGATCGCAGGCGTGCAGGTCCGCGATCACGGCGATCTTCAGCGGGAAATCCGCCGGCCATCGCGGTGGGGTGAGATGGTAACGCGTGACGCGGAGCCGCAGGACCGGCTCGACGCCGAAGCCATAGGCCGAGGTCGACGCCGTGAGGGCGGTGAGGCCGCCGATGGATCTGAAAAATTGACGTCGTGAGAACATGGGGACAATCGGTGATGCCCCTCGTTGATGGGGTCCGATTGGAGCGGAATTGCGGTGCGCTTGTGCAGATTGTCAGGGGGTCTGCTGCACGAGGATGTGATGAGACACGTCGCCGTAGCCCGGGTGGAGCGAACGCGTAACCCGGGACTCCTGCACCAACGTTCAAGAGCGGCCCCGGGTTACGCTGGCGCTTCACCCGGGCTACGACAATCGAAGATCAATCGTCGTCGTTGCCGAACAGGCCGAATTGCGAGGGATCGCGCGTGGGCTCGGCGAGGCCGAGGTGGCGGAAGGCATGCGAGGTGAGGAGCCGGCCACGCGGCGTGCGCTGCAGGTAGCCGCACTGGATCAGGTAGGGCTCGATGATGTCCTCGATCGCATCGCGCGGCTCCGACAGGGCGGCGGCCATCGTCTCGACCCCGACCGGGCCGCCGCCATAGTTCATCGCGATGGTGCTGAGATAGCGGCGGTCCATCGCATCTAGGCCAGCGGCATCGACCTCGAGCGCGGAAAGCGCGTGGTCGGCGATGGCGCGGTCGACCGAGGTGGCATCTGCTGCCGAAGCAAAATCGCGCACCCGGCGCAAGAGGCGGCCGGCGATGCGCGGCGTGCCGCGGGCGCGGCGGGCGATCTCATTGGCGCCGTCAGGGCTCATGCCGATGTTCAGCACGCGGGCCCCGCGGGTGACGATCTTCTCCAGCTCCTCCTCTGTGTAGAAGTTGAGCCGGATCGGAATCCCAAAGCGGTCGCGCAGCGGATTGGTCAGCAGGCCGGCGCGCGTGGTGGCGCCCACGAGGGTGAATTTTGCAAGCTCGATCTTCACCGAGCGCGCGGCAGGACCCTCGCCGATGATGAGGTCGAGCTGAAAATCCTCCATCGCGGGATAGAGTACCTCCTCCACGGCGGGACTCAGGCGATGGATCTCGTCGATGAAAAGGACGTCGCGCTCTTCCAGATTGGTGAGCAGCGCGGCGAGATCGCCGGCTTTTGCAATGACCGGGCCCGAAGTGGCGCGAAAGCCGACGCCGAGTTCGCGCGCGACGATCTGCGCCAGCGTGGTCTTGCCAAGACCCGGAGGCCCGACGAACAGCACGTGATCCAGCGCCTCGCCGCGCTTGCGTGCGGCCTCGATGAAGATCGAAAGGTTCTTGCGCGCCTGCGCCTGGCCGACGAAATCGGACAGCGATTGCGGACGCAGCGCGGTGTCGCCGACATCATCGGCGCGGCGTTCGGGAGTGACGATGCGGGAGGGCGGGTTCATGTCGTCAATTCCGTGACGATCGCAGCGATCGTAGGGTGGGCAAAGCGCGCGTCCTTCCCTTCTCCCCTTGTGGGAGAAGGTGGCGCGCATGCAATGCGCGACGGATGAGGGGTTGTCGCCGCGGGCGAGGTGCTCGCGGAAAGAAACCCCTCACCCAATCGTGTTCGTTGCCGATTCCGGTGCTGCCCTCTCCCACAAGGGGAGAGGGCACAGTAACAGGCAGTGCGAAGGCATAGTCCCGTAGGGTGAGCCATCACTTCGCGAGTTCCTTCAGGCCCAGCCGGATCAACTGCGCGGTTTCGGCCTGCTCGCCTGCACTGCGCGAGGCGGCGGCGATGGCGGCGGCGGCTTGCGGCTGGCCGTAGCCGAGATTGACCAATGCGGAGATCGCATCGGTCACCGGACGCGGCGCGCGCTCGTTGTCGATGGCGCCGGCGAGATGGACCACGGCGGGATCGACATTGGCAAAGGCCGGGGCCTTGTCCTTCAGCTCGCTGACGATGCGCTCGGCGACCTTCGGCCCGACGCCGGGCGTGCGCGCCACCGCGGCCTTGTCACGCAGCGCGATCGCGTTCGCGAGGTCGGAAGGCGGCAGCGTGCCAAGCACGGCGAGCGCGACCTTGGCGCCGACGCCTTGCACGGTCTGCAACAGGCGAAACCATTCGCGCTCGTTGTCGGTGCGGAAGCCGAACAGCTTGATCTGGTCTTCGCGCACATAGGTCTCGATCGAGAGCACCGCGGCCTCGCCGGGGGACGGCAGCGCCTGCAGCGTGCGCGCGGAGCAATGCACCTGATAGCCGACGCCGCCGACATCGAGGATCACATAATCCTCGCCATAGGAGTCGATGAGGCCTTTCAATTTGCCGATCATAGGCTGGCTACTCTCAGTCGCAGCGCGGTGCTTTGGCGGTGATGGGCGTGCGTGATCGCGACCGCGAGTGCATCGGCGGCGTCGGGCGATTGCGGCTCGGCCTTAGGCAGCAGGATCTTCAGCATCACGGCGATCTGGTTCTTCTCGGCGTGTCCGGCGCCGACCACGGTTTTCTTGACCTGGTTCGGCGCATATTCGGCAACCTCGATGCCGAACATTGCAGGCGCCAGCATGGCGACGCCGCGGGCCTGACCGAGTTTCAGCGTCGCAACACCATCCTTGTTGACAAACGTCTGCTCGACCGCGGCTTCCGCCGGTTTGAAATCGCCGAGCACGGCGGCCAGCCCCTCATGGATCGCAAGCAGCCGGCCTGACAGCGGCAGCCGTTCCGACGGCTCGATCGAGCCGCAGCCAATGAACACCAGCCGATTGCCCTCGACCTCGATCACGCCCCAGCCGGTGCGGCGGAGGCCCGGGTCGATGCCGAGAATGCGGGTGGGTTTGCGAATCGGCTGGACTGTCATGGGGTAGTGATAACCGCTGCGTTTCGAGAACGAAACACAAACGGGGAGGTCATGCACGGGGAAAGCGGTGCCCCCACCTCGTCATGCCCGGGCTTGTCCCGGGCATCCACGTCCTTCAGCACGAGTGGATACGCGTGGGTGGCCGGGACAAGCCCGGCCATGACGGCATCACGAGAGATGGGGCTACCCGCCCATCTTCGCGATCAGCGCGTCCGAGATCTCGAAATTGGCGAACACGTTCTGGACGTCGTCGTGGTCGTTGAGCAGATCCATCAGCTTGAGCAGCTTCTCGCCGGTCTCGTCATCGACGGCGACGGTGTTTTGTGGCTTCCAGGTCAGCGACGCCTTGCGCGGCTCGCCGAATTTCGCTTCCAGCGCCTTCGCGACCTCGCGGTAGGATTCCGGCGAGGCGTAGATCTCGTGGCCGCTTTCGCTCGATACGACGTCGTCGGCGCCCGCCTCGATCGCCGCATCCAGCACCGCATCGTCGGAGGCGGCCTTGTGGTCATATTCGATGATGCCGACCCGGTCGAACATGAAGGCGACCGAGCCGGTTTCGCCGAGATTGCCGCCCGACTTGGTGAAGTAGGAGCGGATGTCGGAGGCGGCGCGGTTGCGGTTGTCGGTCAGGGCCTCGACGATCACGGCGACGCCGCCGGGGCCATAGCCCTCGTAGCGGATCTCGTCATAGTTCTCGCCCTCGTTACCGGCGGCCTTCTTGATGGCGCGCTCGATATTGTCCTTCGGCATGTTTTCCGCGCGCGCGGCAACGATCGCGGCGCGCAGCCGGGGGTTCATGGCGGGGTCGGGGGTGCCGAGCTTGGCCGCGACCGTGATTTCGCGGGCCAGCTTGCCGAACAGCTTCGACTTCTGGGCATCCTGCCGGCCCTTGCGGTGCATGATGTTCTTGAATTGGGAATGGCCGGCCATGCGAGGTCCCTTGGGAATCGCCTTTCAAAAAGGGGGTGAGGCGCGGCGTTATAGGCCTCCGACAGGCCAAAATCAAAGACTTGCGGCGTGATCTGGCATGCCGGCCGTGCCGCCTTCCGGAAAATCAGGCAGCCGTTAACCACGATTTCACCTACGGATGGGAGAATCGGACAGTCCATTTCAACTTGCAAGAGAACCCCAATGGCGGCGTTCGGTTTGTTTCGCAAGCGAGATCCGGAACCCTTGGCAGCAGCCGTCGAGCCGAAGGTTGCGACCGCAGCGGCGGCGCCGGCCGATAACCCCTCCCACGATACCGGTTCGGCCGGGGAAATCCTCGAGCTGCTGGAACTCGAGCTCGGCGGCATGATCCGGCAACTCGAGCGTGCCGCCCAATCGGTGGCCGGCGGGGCCGAGGCAACCGCGGCGACGCTTGCGACCATCCGCGAGCGCACGGATGCGCTGACCGGCCGCACCAATGCGGCGCAGACCACGGCCGCGACCTTCTCGGAGGCCGCCGACAAATTCACCGATTCGGCGCAGGGGATCGGCGCGCAGGTGCGCGACGCCGGCCGGCTCGCCGACGAAGCGGGCGCCGCGGCGCGCGAGGCCCGCGCCAATGTCGACCGCCTGCGTGAATCCTCCGCCGCGATTGGCAACGTCGTCAACCTGATCGCACAGATCGCGCGGCAGACCACGCTGCTCGCCCTCAACTCGACCATCGAGGCAGCGCGCGCCGGCGCCGCCGGCAAGGGGTTCGCGGTGGTCGCGACCGAAGTGAAGGCGCTGGCGGTGCAGACCCAGGGCGCGACCGAAGAGATCACGAAGAAGATCGAGGCACTGCAGAAGGACGCCGCGGGCTCGGCCGATGCCGTACACCGCATCGCGCAGGCGATCGAGGCGATCCGCCCGGTGTTCGCGCATGTCAGCGGCGCGGTGACGGAGCAGCATAAGACCACCGGCGAGATCGCGCAGAATGCTGCCTCCGCCTCGAGCTTCATCGTCGCGGTCGGCGACAGCGCCGCCGAGATCGATCAGGCCACCAGGGACGCCGAAGCGCATGGCAAGGACGTCGCCCAGGCCGGCCGCGCGGTGACCAGCTTTGCGCAAAAACTGAAATCGCGCTGCGCGGTGCTGCTGCGGCAGGGCGAGCGCGAAGACCCACGCAAGGGCGAGCGGCTGCCCTGCAACCTCAAGCTCGAGATGCAAGCGCGCGGCAGCGTCGTCACCGCGCCGGTCTATGAGATATCCATGGACGGCATCCTGATCTCGGGACCCGAGGCCGAACGCCTGCAACTGCACCAGAGCCTTGCCGCCACACTTCAGGATGTCGGCGCCGTCAAGATCCGGATCGCCGACAAGACCAAGGCCGGCGCGCAGGCACGCTTCGAGGCGCTGACCTTGGAGCTGCGCGAGACGATCGAAGACAAATTGTGGGCGATCCGCGACGAGAACACCGAGTTCGTCATGCGCGCGATGGAAGCGGGCGTGGCGCTGACCAGGATTTTCGAGAACGGGATCGCGAGCGGCGCCGTCACGATCGAGGATATGTTCGACACCGACTATGTCGAGATATCCGACACCAATCCGATGCAGTACCGCACAAAAATATTGGATTGGGCGGAGCGCGCGCTGCCGCCGTTCCAGGAGGCTTTCCTCGCCAAGGATCCGCGGATGGCGTTCTGCGCCATGATCGACCGCAACGGCTATCTGCCGGTGCACAACAAGATCTATTCGCACCCGCAGCGGCCGGGCGATGTCGCCTTCAACACCGCCAACAGCCGCAACCGCCGCATCTTCAATGACGCGGCCGGCCTCGCCGCCGGGCGCAACCAGCGCGCCTATCTGATCCAGAGCTACGCCCGCGACATGGGCAATGGCAACATGGTGATGATGCGCGAGATCGACGTGCCGGTCCGCGTACGCGGCCGGCACTGGGGCGGCTTCCGCACGGCGTATAGGCTCTGACGGCCTCTTTTCTAAGCAGTCACCGCACTGTCCGGCACTTCACGCAGTCTTTTCAAAACGCACGGTTCTTTCGCGCGGCCTTGATCGATTTTCGCTTCCATCCCCTAGAATAACGCACACGATGATGTGATGACACTCATCATCCTATGCATGGTCAGCACGAACTAGCATTGCGAAACATGTCTTCGCTTCCTAGCTCGTCGCGATGCGATACGGTTTCGTTGACGCGTCCGCTGTCCGCGGCCGCTGAATCTGGGGTATGCTTATGGCGACGACACTCACCATCAATGGCGAACAGAAATCCTTCGATGCGCCGCCCGAAATGCCGCTGCTCTGGGTGCTGCGTGACATCTTAGGCATGACCGGCACCAAGTTCGGCTGCGGCATCGCGCAGTGCGGCGCCTGCACGGTGCATATCGACGGCAAGGCGGTGCGTTCCTGCGTGCTGCCGGTGAGCGCGGTGCAGGGCCGCCCCGTGACGACCATCGAGGCGGTCGGCAATTCGCCTGCCGGCGCGAAGGTGCAGAAGGCCTGGCTCGAACTTGAAGTGATCCAATGCGGCTATTGCCAGTCGGGCCAGATCATGGCCGCAGCCGCGCTCCTGTCCGCGACGCCGAACCCCGACGATTCCGATATCGATGCGGCGATGGCCGGCAACATCTGCCGCTGCGGCACCTATGTGCGGATCCGCGAGGCCATCAAGCAGGCCGCCTCCGGACGTCAGTCGTAGGAGGCGCGCCATGCTGACAGCAGAAAAACTCCACCAAGAAATCCACCCGGAAAACAGCGCGAACGGCGTCTCGCGGCGCGCGCTCCTCACCGGTGGGCTGGCCACCGGCTTCCTGCTCGCCTTCCATCTGCCGCTGCGCGCGGCCGTCAACGAGCCGGAGCAGCCGAAGGACGCAACCGACGGCAAGTTCGCGCCCAACGCCTTTATCCGCATCGACGAGAGCGGCCAAACCACGCTGATCATGCCGCAGGTGGAGATGGGCCAGGGTATCTACACCTCGATCTCGATGATCCTGGCCGAAGAACTGGACGCCGATTGGGCAAAGGTTGCGGTGCTGCACGCACCGCCGAACGACAAGTTCTACGCCAATCCCGTCTTCGGCTTGCAGGCGACGGGTGGCTCGACCTCGATCCGCGCCTGGTGGAAGCCGCTGCGCGCTGCGGGCGCCAGTGCGCGGGCAATGCTGGTGCAGGCCGCAGCAGTGCAATGGCAGGTCGAGCCTGCGAGCTGCACGACGTCGAAAGGCGAAGTCGTGCACGCGGCAAGCGGCCGCAAGCTCGGCTATGGCGAACTGGCGCTGGCCGCGCAAGGCGAGATGGCGCCGAAGGATGTCCCGGTCAAGGACCCCAAGGACTTCGTCTATATCGGCCAGCCCCTGAAACGGCTGGATACGCCAGACAAGGTCAACGGCAAGGTCGTCTACGGCATCGACGCGATCCTGCCGAACATGAAGATAGCAACGGTGGCTGCCTGCCCCGTATTCGGTGGCAAGGTCGGCAAGGTCGACGACAGCGCTGCGGTGAAAATCCCGGGTGTGCGCAAGGTCGTGGTCCTCGAGGAAACGGTCGCGGTGATCGGCGATCACATGTGGGCGGCGAAGAAAGGCCTCGAAGCGCTCAAGATCGAATGGAACGAGGGACCTAACGCAAAGCTCGGCACAAAGGACATCTGGCAGCATCTGCGCGCCGCCATCGAGAAGGACGGCGCGGTCGCAAAATCGGTCGGTGACATCGCCAAGGGTCTTGCGAGCGGCGACAAATTCGAGGCGAGCTTCGAACTGCCGTTCCTCGCGCACGCCTCGATGGAGCCGATCAACGCGACAGTTCACGTCAGGCCGGATGCCTGTGAGATCTGGACCGGCACGCAGATCATGACGCGCGTGCAGTCGGAGGCCGCAAAGGCCGCCGGCCTGCCCGTCGACAAGGTGATCGTCAACAACCACCTGCTCGGCGGCGGCTTTGGCCGCAAGCTCGAGCCGGACATGGTGATCACGGCGGTGAAGATCGCCAAGCAGGTCGATTATCCCGTCAAGGTGATATGGACCCGCGAGGAGGACATCCAGCACGACGTGTATCGCCCGGTCTATCGCGACCAGGTCACCGCGACTCTGGTCGACGGCAAGGTGGCGGCCTGGAAATACAAGATCGCCGGTTCGGCAGTCATTGCGCGCTGGCTGCCTCCGGCGTTCCAGAAGGGAGTCGATATCGACGCAGTCGACGCCGCCGTAGAGACCCCCTACGACTTTTCCAACTTCCACGTCGAATATGTCCGCGCCGAGCCGCCGGCGGTGCCGACAGGCTTCTGGCGCGGCGTCGGCCCGAACAACAATGTGTTCGCATTCGAATGCGCAATGGACGAGCTTGCGCGCAAGGCCGGCAAGGATCCGGTCGAATTCCGCCGGAGCATGCTGACCAAGAGTCCGCGCGCGCTCGCGGTGCTGAACCTCGCCGCCGAGAAGTCCGGCTGGGGCGAAAAGCTGCCACCGCGCGTCGGCCGCGGCGTCTGCGTGCAGCCCTCGTTTGCGAGCTTCCTTGCGACCGTGGTGGAAGCCGAAATCGACGACATCGGCGAGATCGCGCTCCGCCGCGTCACCTCGGTGGTCGACACCGGGATCGCGGTCAACCCCGACACGGTGAAGGCGCAGATCGAGGGCGGCCTGATCTTCGGCCTCACCGCCGCACTCTATGGCGAGATCACCATCGACAAGGGTCGCGTGCAGCAGTCGAACTTCCACGACTACCGCATGATGCGCATCAACGAGACGCCGAAGATCGAAGTCACCGTGGTCAAGAGCGGCGAAGCGCCAGGCGGCATTGGCGAAGCCGGCGTCAACGCCGGACCGCCTGCGCTACGCAACGCGATCTACGCCGCAACGGGAGTGGCGCTGCGGCGCCTGCCGATCGACCGTTCACTGATCGCCGTGGGGAAGAAGGCATGAGACGGGTAAAGCGTATCCTGTTGAGCCTTGCCGTGATCATCATCGCGGCTGTTGCGATCGGCGTCTGGATCGTCCGTGGCCCGGGCCCGCTTGATTTCGCAGGTGGCAACAAGGCGGCCGTCGCCGACTACCGCGCCGGCAGGCCGACCGGCGTGCCAGCAGCGCTGGAGAAAGCGAGCCTGGTGGAGCGGGGCGAATATCTGGCCAAAGCGGCGGACTGCATGGTCTGCCACACCAAGCCGGGTGAGAAGCAATACGCCGGCGGGCTGGCGTTCAAGCTGCCGTTCGGCACGCTCTATTCGACCAACATCACGGCTGACAAGGAAACCGGCATCGGCAATTACAGCGACCAGGATTTCCTCAACGCTGTCCAGCGCGGCAAGCGCCATGATGGGGCGATGCTCTATCCGGCGATGCCCTATGCGTCCTACACCTACATGACGGACGAGGACCTGCTGGCGGTGAAGGCCTATCTGTTCAGCCTGCCGCCGGTGCGCGCGCCGGCGCCGGAGAACACGTTGGCGTTCCCGTTCAACCAGCGCTGGGCGATGCTGTTCTGGTCGGCGGTGTTCAACCCGGACACGCGCTTTGCGCCCGACACCTCGAAGAGCCCGGAGTGGAACAGGGGCGCCTACCTCGCCGAAGCGCTCGCGCATTGCGGCGAGTGCCACACGCCGCGCAATCTCGGCTTCGCGCTCGACAACCGCAAGAAATTCGCGGGCGCCGTCACCGCCGGCTGGCGCGCCTTCAACATCTCCTCCGACAAGGCCACCGGCCTCGGCAATTGGAGCGAAGAGGCGCTCGTCTCATACCTCTCGACCGGTCATGCGCTCGGCCACGGCACCGCCTCCGGGCCGATGGGCGAAGCTGTCGACAACAGCCTGAGCCAGCTCGCGCCGGAGGACGTTCGCGCCATCGCCGTCTACCTGCGCAGCGTACCGCCGCAGGCCTCGCCCGACCTGCCGGCGACCACGGCTCCCGCAGCACCTGCCTCGCACAAGCAAGGCGTAACGGCGGATGCGAGGGGCAAGATGGTGTTCGAGGGCGCCTGTGTGAGCTGCCACGGCTGGACCGGCGAGAGCCTGGTGTCGCCGACGGCGACGCTGACCGGCTCGTGGGCGGTCAACGATCCCGCGGCCACCAACGTCGCGCAGATCGTTCTGTCCGGCACCAAGCGCACCACGCCGGACGGCGCGCTCTCGATGCCGGCATTTGGCAACGCCTATTCGGATGACGAGATCGCGGCAGTCGCCAACTATGTCACCGCCCGTTTCGGCGCCAAGGGCTCGAAGCTCACGGCGAAGGACGTGGCGGAGCTGCGGCAGCAGACGGCGCAGTAGGTATTTGGAAGTGCCGTAGCCCGGGTGAAGCGCCAGCGTAACCCGGGGCCGCTGGTAGAGGTTGACGGAGGTACCCTGGGTTGCGCTTCACGCCACCTGGGCTACGAAACCGGTGTCCAATTCGCATCGACGCGAATTGGACGAAGGCAAGGCAATTCACAGCGAGCTTGTCGCGCCGCGAATCGTTGTCCCTCTCCAATTGACGGAGGTCTCCTCGGCAAAGGGGTGCCGAGTCCGGGATCATGCTCTACGCGGCGCGAACGTATCCGTAGCGCAGGTTCGAGGGTTCCTTGGCCCCCAAGGCGTACTCATTCTTGAGCGCCGCCAGGCGGTCCTCTGAAAAGGCTGGCATACTGCTATTGTCAGCGGCCCTCAGCTTGATCTTGTAGAACCTGGTCGCGTTGCCGGCGAAGATCTGCTGCTTGACGGCGCTGTTAGCGTCGCCGAGCGGCGCAAACCCGTACTTCTTCTGCATATCCTCCGGGATTTCGAGCCGGCGTAGCGCCTCGATCTGCCATTGCGGCGAGCCGTACCAAACCGAGTCGGTGCCCCACATCACATGATCCACGCCCATGCCCTTGATCAGCGTGCCGACCAGCGCGGCGCAGAATTTCGGATGCGCGACCGCCGAGTTGGCAAAGGACGTGCCTAGCTCGGCATAGACATTGGTGACGCCGAACTTCTGCGGGATTTCCGCAAGATCGGAGGCCCACTGGATGCGACCCGTTTGTTCGAAATCCGCCCATGCCTTGTCCGGCAGCTCGAGGAACGCCCGCAGCGCCGAGTGATAGATCACGAAGTTCATCTGCGGCCAATCCTTGGCTGCCTTTCCGATGTCCCAAGCCGTCGCGTATTCCCAGACGCCGGCGAACGATTTCTCGTAATCGGGCGGCAGCAATCCCTTGTGGATGCACAGCGTGTTGATGCCTGCCTTCACCGCCTTTTCATAGAACGGATACATCACCTGCTCGTCGTCGAGCCGCCACGGGAACTTGGAAGGCGCCAGCGGATCGCCGATCGTATAGGACTTCCAGGAGTCCGGCTTGTAGACCTCGATCGCCTTGTCAACCTCCTCCATCCAGCCGGGCTGTTTGGGCGTTATGACGCTGTGCGCCAGCAGGCGCCGGGAGCCAGCGAAGCCGTTGATGAGTTCGCGCGCCTTGACGATCTGCTCGTTGGAGAGCAGCCACCAGCTCGGATCGTCGAACGGTGCTCCGCTTAAGAGAGCCATATTGGTGTCGCTGTCGTAATAGATCTCCTTAACGTAGTTCTGGAACTTGTAGCGGGCGAGCGACGACACGCCTTCCTCCTTCATCTTCGGATTCCAGTGGTCACTCGCAAATTGCGCTAGTCCCAACAGCTCCTTGTGGTCGAAGTCGTCGCGGACAAAGTGGGTCTGAACGTCAAAGATGAACTGCTCGGCAAGGTTTTGCGCCCGGGCAAGCATCAAATCGGGTTCGCGGGCCTCGGCCGGCGCGACTTGAAAGACGTTACCGTAGACATCGTTCATGGCTAGAAAGGCCGCGGCCATGCCGCAGCTCGTGTGCAGGAACTGCCGGCGGCTCAGGCCCAGCCGTTTGCCGTTAGAATCAGCAAGCTCGTTAATTCGAGTTTCAACCTTTTTCTGAAGGGCGCTCTGCGGGGGCGGGAGATACTCGCCGTTTGATACGATCTGGGTAGGAATCGGCGTCGCCGCCGATGCCGCTTCAGCGCCGGCAACGAGGCGCTGCTCTCGTTCACTTAGCCAAGTGCTCATCATTCTCCTCCCCGGCTATGTTGGCATGCACCAATGCCGATTGCGCTCATTCGGCCGAGCGCTTGGCTTGCGATCTACGAAAGGCAAATGCGCTCGGCATACGGCGTTCTGTCCGCATCGCGTGATCAGAACAGAAAGACTGCTTGAGAATTTGATGGGATCAGCGGCACCCGTTTAGGTAGCTTAGCTAATGGACTCAACGCCCAAACTCGTATCAGCGCAAGCGATGTAATTCGGCAGCTTCGCTGTCCCAACGCTTCGTCGTCCCCGTTGCTGCGAGCGAGCGCAGCGGATTGCTACGATGCCTATCAGCCGCTCCTCGGGCCGGAACGCATCGCACGTCTGATCGTCGCGGCGGCGACCGCGCGATCGGCCATCAGTGTCTCAGTCGGTTCGACGGCGAAAAGGGACAGCATGAGGCCCACCATCGGCACTGCGGGCATCAGATATCGCGAGACGTCGAGAGTGTGAGCGGCGGCGGCGGTCGCGATCGAAGCCGCCCACATCACGACCACGATGCCTGCGCGCGTCACGAAAGCTGGCCGCCGACGCCGCACGGCTGCCACCGTCCAGAACATGACGGCGATAACGAAGGCAGCGGACAATGCCTTGAACAGATAGGCGGAAGTTACAGGGAAGTCGGACAATAGGCCGATCCGAACCGGTCCGCCTTGCAGATCGTTCGGCTCGGCCGCCCGGCCGTGCCGCGCCATGATCTCGGACACGTGCGGCACGTCGTCGCTGGACACCGGTATGAAAGGCTCGAGTCCATAAGGCGGCCATGCCGACGAAAAGCCATAGGCCATCTGGCGAATGAACTTGCCTGCGTAGACCAGCGGCCGATCGCGCGCGGCGGCCAGGAAGATCCGCCAATAGGCTGCCGTTGCCCCGACGGCATGTCCGGTCGTGTCGGCGAAATCCCGATCCAGTTCGCTGTCGAACAGGCACGCGTCGCCAAAGAACCCGAGTACGGGCCAGCGGCCCGGCTCCGCGGCGAAGTCGGTGGCAAGCCGCGCCATTGTGGCATCGGCGCGGTCGCCTGCCGCCGATACGATCTCACCTCGCGCGGCATCGCTTGCGAGCACGATGTTCAGGTGATTGCAGAACAGTGTCTTGGGGACGAACACGGCCGAGGCCTGGTCGGAGCTGGAAGCTCCGAACCGTGAGCCGGCAAGGAGAAGCGCCAGCGCCGCCGCGACGGAGATGGCCATCACGGCAAGGCGCGCGGGCGTCTTCGGCCGGACAAGGCAGGCGCCCACCAGGATGGCGGCGATCGGGACGAGGAGTCCCTGCGATCTCAAGCACGCTGCGATCGCCGCGCACAGGATGGAAGCGACGACCGCGCAGCATCGCGCCGCTCCGTCGATGCAGGAGGCAACGAGCAATCCGGCTGTTGCCAGATTGAGGAAGACCGCAAAGAGAAGGTCCGCGGTGAGGACGTTCGTGAACAGCAACAAGCCCGGATACGTCGCGACCAGGATGATCGGAATCAGCCCGACGGCACTGCGCGTCGCCGCCTGCGCGGTTATCGCAAGCGCCAGCATCAGAACGGCCCAGGCCGCCTGGTGCAGGCGCACCACCGTTCCGAGGTCGCCTCCAAACGCGAACGTCACGGCCAGGAATGCCGGGTAGCCCGGGTCACGCCCACCCGTCACGGTCGGCCGTCCTGCCTCAAGCGTGCGCAGCGCAGATTCCACGAACGGCGGCGTGTCACCCCAGATGACCGGGACCGCCGGCCTGAACGACACGAGAATTGCCAAGAGGAGTGCGGCCCACGCCAGCGCGGCCCATGGCCGCCACGGCGACCCGACGCCGAAGGAGATGGCTCCGCTTTTCATACGCGCTGGAGCTTTTTGGTCGGACCGCACGATCACCGTCCACACGGGAGAAGACCCGCCCCGGCGTCATGCTAGACCAGGACGCGCTACATCACCATCGACCCTCAGCAGTGGCACGTCATGAAAGCAGCGCAGCCCGGCAATCAATTGGCCGGACGCTTCGCCAGCACGAGGCCGATGCCCAGCGCGACCATCGCAGCTCCCGATGCCTCTCGCAGGCGGCGAATCAACGCGGGACGTGCTGCTGCGCCTTGGCGGATGCGACTCGCGGCGAAGGCGACCACGATGTCGGCGAGGGTGTTGAGCGCGACCGACACGAAGCCAAGCATCACGAACTGCAAAGCGACGTGGCCTGCGCTCGGGGTCACGAATTGCGGAACGAAGGCAAGGAAGAAGGCTGCGGTCTTCGGGTTCAGCGCCTCGACCAGCACTCCTTCGCGAAACGCCCGTCGCGGCCCGATCGGCGGTGCCGCTGGTCCCCCCTTCAAATCTGGCGATGCGTCCCTGCGGGCCGACAGAAGAGTGCGAAGGCCTATCCAGATCAGATAGGCGGCACCGATCAGCTTCAGCGCTGTGAACAGTTCCGCACTCGCGAGCACGATAGCGGAAACGCCCAAGCCGCCCGCGACGACGTGGACCATGCCGCCCAATCCGGTGCCAAAGCTGGAAGCCACGCCTTCCGCACGGCCGCCAGCGAGGGTGCGTGCAGCGACGTAGAAGATGCCCGGACCGGGCGTGACGGCGAGCACCAAGGCCGCGGCGAAGAAAAGCGCGAATTGAGTCAGATCTGGCATGATCGTGAGTTTTACAGCATCACGGGCCTAGCGCCCAGAGCGCAGATCCTGATCGAACGTCCCACGGATCTCGCGCAGCAGATCATGCGCTTTGTGCCTCCTCGCTCCCGACATATTTCCTCGCTGCGTTAACCATGCACGAGCGCGGCTGAGCAATGGTTCGACGCTTAATGCGCGCTTAACGCTTTTGCGGGAAACATAGAGGATCAGCGCAAAATCAAGTCGCAAGAAGTGCGAGTGGAAGTCTGCCCTACCCCGAGGAGGGGGATTGCATGGGACTGCTTCTCATTGGCTTGGTGGCAGGAATGCTGATCGGCTATGGCATGCCTCCGTCTACCCAGGCGAGCTTGCAGATGTGCGGGTCGAAAATCTGTTTCGATGGGAGCGTGCCACCTCAGGCGGAGCCGAAGGCGAGCGCGCCCACGCCCGATACTGCGGCGAAGGCAACGAAGGCTGCAACGTCGGCGAAGCCAGAGAAGCGATCACCGCCCCGTCGGGACACAAGGGTTCCGCGTGGCAAGAACCCGCCGCCGAAGGCGATGGAAGACCGCGCCGCGGCTGCCGGGACATCCGAGGCCGTCCTGAGCAAGGCGAAGATGTCGGTCGCAGCAAAAATGGAAGATCCGGCATCGGCCGAGTTCACGGACGCGAAGCGGGCAATCAGGAAGAATACGCTGGGGCGATCGGTGGACACGATCTGTGGTCATGTCAGGGGAAAGAAGGCGTCGGGCGAGGACACCGGGGAGAAGCCATTTCTGTATCTCGTGAAGGAGGATGACGTCTACGTCGTCGACGGCAAAGCGAACTCAGCCGCGGCGATCGCATATCGGAATATTTGTAACTGAAGCGTGACACCGGGAAAGCGGATACCGGTGACCAACGTGCGCGTTCGATCGGCCAGAGGCTTGTGCCAAAGGCCGGTTGCGCGACGCTGGATCATGATCCGATTAGACGGAATCGGATCATGATCTCATCTCTTTGTTTGAGCATGATCTTCCTGCGCAAACGCTTTGCGTTTGTCGCAGGGAAAACCGGTTTCCACTTTTCCGAATCATGCTCTCGTCATTGGCATGGAAATGATTGGGGTAGGGCGGCAATTCCTTCAATTGAGGATATTATGGACGACCTTGTCTCTGCTGCAGAGCGGCTCAACGGATCGCTGCCGTTGCCGGTCCTGCTCATCATCGATCCGCTCACGCTGGCGCGGACCTGCATTCTGCACATTCTCAGACAGGAGCTGAGCGGATTCGAAATCGTCGAGATGGCCACGACCGACAATCTCGGCTGCGCCACGGGACGCGACGTTCGGCTGGCAACGCTCAGCATCGGGGACAAATCGGTGGCTGATCCCTCCGTCGCCGGCGACCTCGCGCTGCTCGCCGATTGCTGCCCTAACGCCTCGATCGCCCTGTTCTGCAACCGGGACGACGAAGCCACCGCGCTTGCAGCCCTGCATCGGGGAGTCCGAGGCTTTTTTCCGACCTCGATCCCGGTCGAGCTCGCTGTCGCCGGCTTGCGTCTTGTTCTCGCCGGCGGCGTCTACAGACCGCTTTCAATTGAAGGGCAGGACGGGTGCTCTAGCTGCGAACCGATCTACCATAGCCCGTTGGCGCCGATATATCTGGCAAACAAGGACCAGATCGAATTCACGCCTCGCGAGCAACATGTGCTTGCGGAATTGGAGCTCGGCCTGCCCAACAAGCTGATCGCCGCCAAACTGAAGCTTTCGGAAAACACGGTGAAGATGCACATTCACCACATCATGCGGAAGTGTGCCGCCCGCAATAGGACCGAGGCCGTGCTGCGCTGGCGCGCAAGATCGACCATTCACCGCGGACCGGAGCCCGGCGCATTCTCGTCGTCCTGATCTGGCTATTCCTGCCGTCGCTCAGTCTTCACTGAAGGCGGTGTGGAAGCTATCGAGCAGAGGCCGCAAGGCGTAGATCGCCACGGTGCCGCGCCCGGTTGTGATGAACACCTGGGCCGGCATTCCCGGAATGATCTTCAAGCCATTCTCCACGATCTTGGAATCCTGGACGCGGATTTTCGTCGCGTAGTATGGCTGGTCGGTGCGCTTGTCGAGCAGTCGATCGGCCGATACGTGCATCACCGTTCCCTTCAGACGCGGGACGCGACGCTGATTGTAGGGCAAGAGGTGCACGTCGGCGTTCAGCCCCGGATGAACCACGTCGATGTCCTCCGGCTTCAGGCGCGCGATCACGACCAGCCTGTCCTGCCGGGGCACCAGATCCATCAGCGCGGCGCCGGCGCCGATCACGCCGCCTGGCGTATGAACCCGCAGGTCGGTTATCACCCCGTCCTCGGGTGCCTTGAGCTCCGTTCGGGACAATTGGTCCTGCGCCGCCAGCAATTTTTCGCGCAGTTGAAAGCCCTGGTTCTGCGCCTCGCGCAATGACTGTGCGATCTCGTTCTGCCGGTCGCTCTCGAGCTTCAGGAGCGTCGCCTGCGATTCGCTGATCACCTGCTTGGCGCGCGAAATATGCGCAATGATCTCGCCGCGCCGTCCCTCGATATCGGCCAGCTCCCGCTCGAGGTTCAACAGGCGCGGACGGCGCTCGAGTCCCTTGTTGACCAGGATGGTGACCATGTCGAGCTCTTCGCGCACGATCGCGGCGCGCTGCGCCACCGCGTCCTCCTGCGACTTGAGCCCCTCGATCTCCTTTGCGACCTGAAGCCGTTTTTCCCTGAGGATGGTGGCCTGGGACTGGAACACCTGCCGGCGCGTTTCAAAGATGTTCTGCTGTGCCGCCAGCACCGAATCGACCGAGCCGCTCGTGCTTCGGATTCTGTCGAGCCATGTCGGAAACGAGATCTGCTCCTGCCCCTGCTGCTCGGCCAGAAGCCTTGCCTCGCGCGCGGCCGCGTCCCACAACTGCCCCTGCAGGCTTTGCACCTCGGCGCGGGCCCTGGTGTCATCGAGCGCGATCAGCGTCTGTCCCGCACTCACGGCGTCGCCGTCGGCGACCAATATTTTCCTGATGATGCCGCCCTCGAGGTGCTGGATCGTCTTCCGGCTCGATTCCGATTCGACCACGCCGGACGCGATCGCCGCGCTTTCAAGCGGAGCAAAGGCCGACCAGATTCCCAGACCCAGCACAAAGCCGACGACCAATAGATTGCCGGCCAGGGTGACGTGGCCGAGCCTGTAGCGCGGCGAGGCTTGCGTCGGCGCCGGGCACCAGGGAAACTGCCGCGGCTCGAATTCGTCGATCGCGGTGATCACGACGCCGCTCTCGTGCTTCGGCAGGAAGGCGGGCGGCAACCGCACGAGGGCTCGGAGGTTTGCGATCATGGGAGAGCCGTTTCCTGCGATGCCACTTGGGAAGCCACTTGCGGCCGGCTCAAATACCGCTCGAAGATGTCCTCGCTCTCGCCGAACGCCGTGACCGCGCCGTCCTGCATGATGGCGATCTTGTCCGTCGCCGCGAGGATGCCCATCCGGTGCGTGACGATGACCACCGTGACGCTGGCGATCTTCAGTTGTTCGATAGCATCCAGCAGCACCCGCTCGCCGGTGTAGTCCAGGCTGGCATTCGGCTCATCCAGCACGACCAGCCGCGGCTCGCCAAAAAATGCCCGCGCCAGCCCCAGGCGCTGGCGAAATCCGCGCGAGAATATGCCGCCGTCATTGGCGACGACGGTATCGTATCCAACCGGCAGCCGCAGGATACTCTCGTGAATCCCGGCGAGCTTGGCGGCATGCATGACCTTTGGCAGATCGGCGTCGTCCAGTCGGGCGATGATATCCTTGATCGTCTCTCCGACGAGATCGATGTCCTGCGGCAAATAGCCGAGGTAACGGCCCTGCCGCCCTCCGCGCAGGGCCGAGATGTCGGTCTCGCCGAGCAGGACGCGCCCCTGCCCCGGCAACAAGATTCCGGCAATGATGCCTGCGAGTGTGGACTTGCCGGAGCCGGACGGACCGATGATGCCGAGGCACTCTCCGCGCGCGAGACGGAACGAGATGGTCTTGATGGGAAACCACTCGCCTTCCGAAATCTTCGCGCCGATATTGTCGACGACAAGATCGCCCGTCGACTGTTCCGGCAGACTGTCCGTGTTTTCGGTCGTAGGTGGAACGGCGGCAAGGACGTTGGTCAGCCGCTGATAGGCATCCAGCGCTCTCTTCAGCGCTTTCCAGCTTGCAACGGCGCCTTCGACCGGCGCAAGCGCACGGCTGAACATCAGCATCGTGACAAAGATGATCGCCGCGCTCTTGCCGTGATCGAGGACGAGCCACGCGGCTGCGCCCATGATGAGAACTTGCGCCAATGAACGCGTCGGCTTGGCGATCAGCATGATGATCTCGTTCCGCCGCTGCGCCAGGTCGTGCTCGCTTTGCGCGTTCCGCGCATCCACGTAGACCCGGCGCGCCACGTCGTCCAGCATTCCCATGCTGCGGATCAGGTGAACGTGGCCTGCGACCATCGCAAGGCGGCTATAGCTTCTGGACAGGGCGATCGCGGATTTCGCCAGCGCGCTTTCGGTGAGAAGATCGCCGACCACCGTGAGGCCGAACAGAAACAGCACGCTGCAGGCGCCAATGCCTCCAAGCAATGGATGCACGAAAAACAGCACGGCGAGGAATGGCGGAATCCAGAGCGCATCGAGCAGCGTCAGGGACGCGCCTGACTCGACGAACTGACGCACGGCCGTGAGATCGCGATAGGCATCCGAAGCGCGTGCTGAATCGTTACGAAACGCATGATCAAGGCAGGCGGAGAGCACGGTGGGCCGAAGCCGGTCTTCCAGCCAGGCACCCAGGCGCACCAGGACCGAGCGACGCAGCGCGTCAAGCACCCCGCCCACCACAACCGTGAGTGCAACGATCAAAGTGAGCATCAGGAGCGTTTCATTGCTCCGGCTCGGCAGCACGCGATCGTAGATCTGGAGCAGATAGATCGAGGGAGCGAACAGCAGCAGATTGTAGCTGCAGCTATAGGCGAGCACGATGGCGAGCGAGCCTGCGCAGGTCCGCAGCGCCGCCTGCAACGGCGTCCAGGGCGTCTGCAGCAGACTGAACCGAAGCAGCGGCACCAGCATGATCGTCACCGCCAGAGCTTCAAGGCTTGACCTTTTGCGCGGATCGTTTTGCGGGAGATCTGAGGCCGGCGGCATGGACCGCCGGCCTCAGCCGCCTCAATGAGGCCGCCGATCAGAAAGTACTAACCAATATGCACGTCAACGTCGCCGCCCATGCCGAGGTTGTCACTCCCGCCATTGCCGCCGATGCCCGCCGCGACTTCCTGGTGCATGTCCGCCTTCAGGTAGTTCGACTGATGCGCCGTCGTGTTGGCATACACCTTGGACGTGTCGTACCCGCTGGACGAGCTCTGATCGCCGTTCGACTTGGCGTCGCCGCCATAAGCCTTCGAGTACTTCGACGCCTTGGCGTCACCGCCGTCGGCATCCCAGGATGCCTTTTGACTGACGTAGTCGCCCGTCTTCACGTGTACGTCGGCACCATCGGCTTTGTTCGACGGATCGAACTTGATCGATGGTGAATTGCTGATGCTCCCCTTGAAGTAGCCGTCGCCGCCGTTTCCGACGCTCTGACCGCCTGTGTTGATTGACTTGAAGTCGATCGAATCGGAAACCTTGAGAAATCCCTTGCCTTTCGACATTTGAGCCTCCGTGCTGAGTTTACCTCGCGCGACATTCCTCCCTGTCCTGGAAGCGGATGCGCGATGCGAGTTTGTCCGCCGACGACGGGCCCGCGATAGATGCCAAATGGGATGTCATTCGATTCCGCGGACTACGCCCGAAAGGATTACATGCCCTATCGAAATTCGGCGCTCTATCCGATCAGATGAAGATCGGACAACAGATGCATCGCGACATCGCCGCCCAGCGCAAGATTGTCGTGGCCGCCGTTGCCGCCGATTCCGGCGATCTGAACCGCGCTCTGATCGATATGGACATTGTTGATCTGGTCCGCCTCGGCTGTCGAATGCGGCCCGGCGATGGCGATGTTGATGGGAGCATAGATCGCGACGCTGACATCGATGAGACTGCCGGAGAAATGGCCGCTGCCACCATTGCCCGCGCTGTTGTGTCCGGTTGCGATCGCATTCGAGCCGCCGCCCAGGAGTGCAGAGATGAGCGCTGCGCTGCCGCCCGCCGCGACATTGCCGCTGCCGCCGTCGCCCCCGCTGCCGGCCATCTGGAACGAGGACTGATCCAGATGCACGTCGTTGAGCTGGTATGCCTGGTTGGTGGAATTATATCCGGCGACCGAGATGTTGACGGGATCATAGACAGCGACGGACTTGTGGACGAGGTCGCCATGAAATTGGCCATCGCCGCCGTTGCCGGCCTGATTGCCGCCGGTGTCGATTGAACCTTGTCCGTTGCCGTTGGATTGACCATGAACGGATACGTCGCCACCGCCTGCGGCATTGCCGTTTCCGCCCTGCCCGCCGATCCCTGCGATCTGCACGGCGGACTGATCGATCTCGACCGTGTTCGACTGGCTCGCATGCGCGCTGCCGCCGGGCGCCGCAAACGCGAAGTTGACGGGATGGTAGATGACGACGGGCGCATCCAGCAGCGTTCCAAGGAAATGACCGTCGCCGCCGTTGCCGGCGTGATTGTCGCCTGTCGTGATCCCACTGGCGCCGAAGGAAGAGAGGTCGACGTTTCCGCCCGCGGCAATGTTACCATCGCCGCCATTGCCTCCGATGCCGGCCATCTGCAGCGCGGACTGGTTGATGTTCACATCGTTGGTCTGCTCGGCGATGGCGATTGAACCGTATCCCACCGATACTGCGATGTTGATCGGCTGATAGATCACCAGGGAGGCGTGAATGATGCCGCCATAGAAAAATCCGTCGCCGCCGTTGCCGGCCTCGTTCGCTCCTGTACCGATCGTGCCAGTATTGCTGTTACCCGAATTGGATTGGTGCGCGGGAGCGCCGCCGAACTGATCGGCATTATTGGGCTGGTGGACATCCGCGTTGCCATGAAGGCTGCCGCCTCCATCTCCAGTCGAATCGAGAGACGGGACAGACCCATTAGATGGCGAGCCGAACGAGGAGCCGCCGGCGCCGTCATGGCTATCGGCCGTGAGATGATGCAAACGGGCCGGAGAGAACTTGGTACCGTACGCGGGATCTCCATCATCCCAAGGATAATGCTGCGGCTGATCATGCAGCCGGATGCTGTCCGACATCCAATCGAACTTCATAGTCGCCTCCCTGGCGGGATCGCTCCGCGCAACGCGACGGACCACTCCCGACCGTGAGGCAATGTCACGCCGTATGCGTGAAAAGCCGAGCCATCAATTCGGATGCAACATTTCGGGTGAGATTGTACAAACGAAATCGGGTCGAAGAGGCGGTATCGCGCACGTTAGCGCACCCCATTCGCAGTCGACGCGTTCTTGAACTAGCCCACCCAAAAACCCGGCAGAGCCGGCTCGAGTCGTCCACCGACACGTACCGGCGCGATGCGGAGCGCGAGGCCGGTGGCGTCGTCGGTCTCGACCGCAACCCCGCTCAGCGTCGCTTCGCCGGCGGCCGGCTCAAAGCGGCCGGAGGGGATGCCGGTTTGGAAGCGCTGCAGCGGCTCTTCCTTCTGCATGCCGATGATGGAATCGTAGTCACCGGTCATGCCGGCGTCGGTCATATAGGCGGTGCCGCCGGGCAGCACCTGGTGATCGGCGGTGGGCACATGGGTGTGGGTGCCGACCACGAGGCTGACGCGGCCATCGCAGAAGAAGCCCATGCCCTGCTTCTCGGAGGTCGCCTCGCCGTGGAAATCCACCACGATCGCGTCCGCTGCCTGCTGCAGCGGACAGGCCTCGAGTTCGCGCTCGACCGCGGCGAAGGGATCGTTGGAGGGCTCCATGAAGACGCGGCCGATCGCGTTGATGACGAGCGCACGCTTGCCGTTCTTGGTGTCGACGAGCGTGGCGCCGCGGCCCGGCGCGTGCCGCGGAAAGTTGAGCGGGCGGATCAGGCGCGGGGCGCGCTCGATGAACACCAGCGCTTCCTTTTGATTCCACGCATGGTTGCCGAGCGTGATCGCGTCGGCCCCGGCATCCAGGAAGTCCTGGTAGATGGCCTCGGTGATGCCGAAGCCGCCGGCGGCATTCTCGCCATTGACGATGACGAGATCGAGCGACCAGTCACGGATCATGCCGGGAAGATGTTCTAAGATGGCGGTGCGGCCGGTCTTGCCGACGACATCACCGACGAAGAGGATACGCAAATTCAGCTACTCCCGGAAATCGAACGCCTTGCGCTCCGTTAGCACATAATCAAGCGCGACGTCGTGCGACAAAGCCGGAACCGCCTTGATTTCCTGCACCGCAAAGCCAAGCCCGATGCCGATCACGTGCTTGGTCTTGCGCAGATGGGTGAAGGTGAAGTCGTAATAGCCGGCGCCATAGCCGATCCGGTGACCGACCCGGTCGAAAGCGGCGAGCGGCACCAGCATGATGTCGGGGATCAACTCGGCCGCAACCGGCGACGGCTCGGGGATACCGAGCGAACCAAGCGTCAGCCGGTCGCCCTTGGCCCAGGCGCGGAATAGCAGGGAATGGCCGCGCGCGGTGACCGCCGGCAGCGCAAGCTGTGCGCCCTGCTCGGCGAGCTTCAGCATCAGCGGCATCGGATCGATCTCGCTGCGGACCGGGGAATAGCCGGAGACGATCGTACCCTGCGCGATCTCAAACGGCAGTCCGCGCTTGGCGATCTTCGCGGCGGCAGCAGTGCGCTCCTCTTCGCTCAGCGCATCACGTCGGGTGAGCGCGGCGCTGCGGAGCTCAGCCTTCGGAGAGATCGCGCGCATGATGTCTTGCTCCACGGTCATCACCCGCGAAGGCGGGTGATCCAGTATTCCAGAGCCGTCAGAGCGTTTTCAAGCGAAGTGGATACCGGTTCGCGTAAAGAAAACGCGTCAAACAAAAATGAAGAGCTTCGGATCAATCAGAACCGATGCTCCAGTGATCAACCTGCGAAGCCGCGGCGTACTGGATACCCCGCTTTCCGGGGTATGGCCGACGCCGGGTACCCGTGAACACCGCATGCAAAAAACAAAGCGCGAAGCCGCAGAGGCCGTTGGAGCGCTCGATCCCGGAGTTCCCTACGAAAGTAGGTGGGCACCATATGTCCGGGTCCACGGACCCGGCCAGGGACAGTTCCCTAAAGGATCGATAAGGCCCCGGGGATATATGGCTCCTGACGCGCAACGCAGCTTCGCAGGGGCTAATGTAGCGATGCGCGCGGCGTTCCGCCAGCGGGAATGGATTTCGGGTGGACGTTACCCTCACCTGAAAGGGGAGGGTAAGACAGCGGGCTAGCCGATCGCGATACCGCCGCCGATGGTGCGGTTGAGCACCTGCGTGGTTTTCTCGATCCGCTCAGCGGCGGCGTTGAGTGCGTTCGAGATCGCGACTTGCGTGGCGCGGGCGCGATCGACCGCCGCAGCGCCGGAGTCGCGCAAGGATTCGATTTCCTGCTCCAGGCTGCGGATGCGTGCGCCGGCGTCGACCAGTTCGTCGCAGGCGGTGAGCGCCGCCATCACGGTCAGGCGCGCATCGCCGATCTCACCGAACTTGCCGCGCAGCGATTCGATGCGCGATTCAAGGTTCTCCGCGAGCTTCAAGAGACGAACTTCCTGCCCCTCTTCGCACGCCATGCGGTATTGCCGGCCGTTGATGGTGACGTTGATGTGACTCATCGCGTGTTCTCCTCGCCATCAAGCACGGCGCGGATGGTGCCGATTGCCGCATCCAGCTTCTCGGCGATCTCGCGATTGGTGCGCTCGAGCTTGCGCGTCTTCACCAATGAGCTATCGAGCTCGTCCGCAAGCCGCGAGCGATCGGCACCGAGCGCCTGGATCCGGCTCGCCAGTTCGTTCTCGTCGCGGTCAGCCTCGCGCCGCCGCTCAACGGCGCTTTCCAGAGCATCCAGCGCCGCCATCAGCCGCCGTGTGGCGGCGTCGACGTCGGCGATAGCGGGCTCGGCATTGGCAGCCGCGTTGGTGGAACGATCGCTCATACGAGACAACGTACATCCTCGATGGCGTGGCCGTCCGCGAATCCTTGCGGTTCGGCAAGCGCTTAGGCGATGAAATTTACGTGGTGAGCGAGGCCGGCGCAACGCCGCCGGTAAACTATGCACCGATAGATGGAGCCGCCCCGGGGGTCGCACCTGTCGGTTTTACCCAGGCCCGTCCGCTCGGGAAACCGGCGCCCAGAGGGTTCGTGCCCCCTTCGGCCGGACACACCGGAGGCAACTTTGCGGCCGAAAGCGCGTTTCCTTGCCTTCGACTTCCCTTGGACTTCCGGAATTGAGGTGCTATCCAGCCTTTCCCCGTGCCTACCACCCGCATATGGCGGCCCTCCGGGCAGCGCGCATGCAAGCCAAGCCTCTCATTTCAGACGGATTTTCATCATGACGCAAGTCGATCACACCCGTATGGCCAACGCCATTCGTGGGCTCGCAATGGATGCGGTCGAGAAGGCGAAATCCGGCCATCCCGGGCTGCCGATGGGTGCGGCCGACGTCGCGACCGTCCTGTTTACACAGTTTCTGAAATTCGATGCGGCCGACCCGGCCTGGCCGGACCGCGACCGCTTCGTGCTCTCGGCCGGCCACGGCTCGATGCTGCTCTATTCGCTGTTGTACCTCACGGGCAACAAGGACATGACGCTCGACCATCTCAAGCACTTCCGTCAATTGGGTTCGCTGACGCCGGGGCATCCGGAGAACTTCCACACCAAGGGCATCGAGACCACCACCGGCCCGCTCGGCCAGGGCATCTCGACGGCGGTCGGCATGGCGGTCGCGGAGAAGATGCTCGCTGCCGAATTCGGCAAGAAGATCGTCAACCATCACACCTACGTGCTCGCCTCCGACGGCGACCTGATGGAAGGCGTGTCGCAGGAAGCGATCGCGCTCGCCGGCCACTGGCGGCTCAACAAGCTGATCGTGCTCTATGACGACAACGGCATCTCGATCGACGGCCCGACATCGCTTGCGGATTCCGTCGACCAGGTGAAGCGATTCAAGTCGGCGGGATGGGCCGCCGAGCACATCAACGGCCAGGATCAGAAAGCGATCGCGGATGCGATTACGCGCGCGCAGAAATCGAGCAAGCCGACGCTGATCGCCTGCAAGACCACGATCGGCTACGGCGCGCCGACCAAGGCCGGCACCAACAAAGTCCATGGCGAAGCGCTCGGCGCCGACGAACTGAAGGCCGCCAAGGAAAAGCTCGGCATCTCGCTCGAACCGTTCTCGGTGCCCGATGACGTGCTGAAGGCCTGGCGCGAAGCGGGTGCGCGCGGCGCCGCGGAGCGCCAGGAGTGGGACGCACGCTACGCCGAGCTCGGCAGCCGCAAGCGCGCGGAATTCGAGCGCCGGCTGCGGCACGAACGGCCGGCGTCGCTGGCAAAGGCGCTGAAGGGACACAAGAAGGCGCTGCTCGAAAACCCGCTCAACGTCGCGACCCGCAAATCGTCGGAGGCCGCGATCGAGGTGATCGCCGCCGCGATGCCGATGGAATTTCTGGCCGGCTCGGCCGACCTCACCGGCTCCAACAACAACAAGGCGAAATCGGCGGTCAACTTCTCCGCCAAGACGCCGAAGGGCCGCTTCATCCACTACGGCATCCGCGAGCACGGCATGGCCGCGGCGATGAACGGCATCTTCCTGCACGGCGGCTTTGCGCCGAACGGCGCCACCTTCCTGGTGTTCACCGACTATGCGCGGCCGGCGATGCGACTTGCGGCGTTGATGGGTACCGGCGTCGTCTATGTCATGACGCACGACTCGATCGGGCTCGGTGAAGACGGCCCGACACACCAGCCGGTGGAGCATCTCTCGGCGCTGCGCGCCATTCCCAACATGCGCGTGTTCCGCCCCTGCGATGCCGTCGAGGTTGCAGAATGCTGGGAGCTCGCGCTGAACCGGATCGACGGCCCGACGGTGCTGGCGCTGACGCGGCAGAACCTGCCGCAGCTTCGAACCACCGCGCCTGCCGACAATCCGTGCAGCCATGGCGCCTATGAGCTGGTCGCGGCGCAAGGTGACGCAAAAGTGTCATTCTTCGCCTCCGGTTCCGAAGTTCAGATCGCTGTCGACGCGCAGAAACAGCTCGCGGAACGCGGCATCCCGTCGCGGGTTGTGTCGGTGCCTTCGCTCGAATTGTTGCTGGCGCAGCCGGAAGAGCGGAAAAAGGCCATCATCGGCAACGCGCCGATCAAGATCGCGATCGAGGCGGCCGTGCGCTGGGGTTGGGATGCCGTGATCGGCCAGGACGGCGAGTTCATAGGCATGCACCGTTTCGGCGCCAGCGCGCCTGCCAAGGACCTTTTCAAGCATTTCGGAATTACCGCCGAGGCCGCCGTTAACGCTGCCCTGAAGCGCGTCGGCTAGCGGTTGAGCTTGCCCCGAAAAAGGACTAGGTAACTCCTATCTAATCCGTCCTCGTCCGGCCGAACCGGGCGATCCGCCGTAACACCCTCGCTGGAGCACGCGCCAGCGGGGACGGCAACAGCTATTAGAGGAGTGAAACAGCATGGCAGTCCGGGTCGCAATCAACGGGTTCGGCCGCATCGGCCGCAATGTGCTTCGAGCCATCGCCGAGTCTGGCCGCAAGGACATCGAAGTGGTCGGGATCAATGATCTCGGCCCGGTCGAGACCAACGCCCATTTGCTCCGTTTCGACTCCGTGCACGGCCGCTTCCCGGGCACCGTCACCGTCGATGGCGATACGATCAGCGTCGGCGACAGCAAGATCAAGGTGTCCGCCGAGCGCGATCCGTCCAAGCTGCCCTGGAAGGATCTCGGCGTCGATGTCGCGCTGGAATGCACCGGCATCTTCACCGCCAAGGATAAGGCGTCCGCGCATCTGACCGCCGGCGCCAAGCGCGTGCTGGTCTCCGCGCCCGCCGACGGCGCTGATGCCACCATCGTCTACGGCGTCAACCATGACACGCTGACCAAGGAGCACCTGGTGATCTCCAACGGCTCCTGCACCACCAACTGTCTCGCGCCGGTGGCGAAGGTGCTGAACGACACCGTCGGCATCGAGACCGGCTTCATGACCACGATCCATGCCTATACCGGCGACCAGCCGACGCTGGACACGCTGCACAAGGATCTCTATCGCGGCCGCGCGGCGGCGATGTCGATGATCCCGACCTCGACCGGCGCGGCCAAGGCGATCGGCCTGGTGCTGCCTGAACTGAAGGGCAAGCTCGACGGCGTCGCGATCCGCGTGCCGACGCCGAACGTCTCGGTGGTGGATCTGAAGATCGTCGCCAAGCGCGCAACCGACGCCAAGGAAATCAACGAGGCGATGAAGCGCGCCTCGGAGCAGCAGCTCAAGGGCATCCTCGGCTACACCACCGCGCCGAACGTCTCGATCGACTTCAACCACGATCCGCATTCGTCGACCTTCCACATGGACCAGACCAAGGTGCAGAACGGTACGCTCGTGCGCGTGATGTCGTGGTACGACAACGAGTGGGGTTTCTCCAACCGCATGGCCGACACTGCCGTCGCGATCGGGAAGCTGCTGTAACCATTTGTTTGTCGTCATGCCCGGCCTTGAGCCGGGCATCCACGTCCTTGTTTCCATAGGAGCAAGGATGTGGATGGACGGGACATAGGCGAGCGAAAGCGACGCCGTCCTTCGGACGGCGAAGCCCGGCCATGACAGAGGAAGCCCTGACATGAAAAACTTCCGCACCCTCGACGACGTCGATGTGAAGGGTAAGCGCGTGCTGCTCCGCGTCGATCTGAATGTGCCCATGGAAAATGGCCGCGTCACCGACACCACGCGGCTGGACCGTGTGGCGCCGACGATCACCGAGCTTTCCGACAAAGGCGGCAAGGTCATCCTGCTCGCGCATTTCGGCCGCCCCAAGGGACGCGATCCCAAGGAATCGCTGAAGCCCGTCGCTGAGGCGCTGTCGAAAGTGATCAAGAAGCCGGTCGCTTTCGCCGAGGACTGCATCGGCGAGGCCGCGGCAAACGCTGTGGCGGCGCTGAAGGACGGGGAGATCCTCTGTCTGGAGAATACCCGCTTCCACAAGGAAGAAGAGAAGAACGATCCGGCCTTCGTCGCGGAACTGGCAAAGCTCGGCGACATCTGGGTCAATGACGCGTTCTCGGCGGCGCACCGCGCCCATGCCTCCACCGAAGGCCTCGGCCACAAGCTGCCGGCCTATGCCGGACGCACCATGCAGGCCGAGCTCGACGCGCTCGGCAAGGCCTTGGAAGCCCCGAGCAAGCCGGTGATCGCGATCATCGGCGGCGCCAAGGTTTCCACCAAGATCGACCTGCTCGAAAATCTCGTGACTAAGGTCGACGCGCTCGTGATCGGCGGCGGCATGGCCAACACTTTCCTGCATGCGCAGGGCGTCGGCATCGGCAAGTCGCTGGCGGAGAAGGATCTCGCCGCGACCGCGCTGCGCATCCTGGACAAGGCCGCGGCCTCCAATTGCGCCATCATCCTTCCCGTCGATGCCGTCGTCTCCTTCCACTTCGCGGCCAATTCGCCATCGCATGCCTACGGCCTGGACGCGATCCCGGCCGAGGGCATGATCCTCGACGTCGGCCCGCAATCGATCGCCCGCATCCATGCCGCGATCGACGATGCGGCGACGCTGGTGTGGAACGGCCCGCTCGGCGCCTTCGAGCTGCCCCCGTTCGATCGCGGCACCGTGGTGGCCGCCAAGCACGCCGCCGAACGCACCAAGGCCAAGAAGCTGATTTCGGTCGCAGGCGGCGGCGATACCGTCGCGGCGCTGAACCAGGCCGGCGTGGCGCACGATTTCACCTATGTCTCGACCGCCGGCGGCGCATTTCTTGAATGGATGGAAGGCAAGCCGCTGCCGGGCGTCGAAGTCCTGAAAATCCGCTGACTACCAGTTCACGCGCGAACGCACTGCAAATACAGGGAGAATTCGGATGGCGCGCATTACCTTGCGGCAACTGCTCGACCATGCGGCTGAGCACGATTACGGGGTGCCGGCCTTCAACATCAACAATATGGAGCAGGCGCTGTCGATCATGGAGGCAGCCTCGAGCGTTGACGCGCCCGTCATCATCCAGGCTTCGCGCGGCGCACGCGCCTATGCCAATGACGTGATGCTCAAGCACATGATGGACGCCCTCACCGAGATCTATCCGCAGATCCCGGTCTGCGTGCATCTCGACCACGGCAACGAGCCCGCCACCTGCATGACCGCGATCCAGTCCGGCTTCACCTCTGTCATGATGGACGGCTCGCTGAAGGCCGACGGCAAGACGCCCGGCGACTGGGATTACAATGTCGGCGTGACCAGGACGGTCACCAACATGGCCCATCTCGGCGGCATTTCGGTGGAAGGCGAACTCGGCGTGCTCGGCTCGCTCGAGACCGGCATGGGCGACAAGGAAGACGGCCACGGCGCCGAAGGCAAGCTCTCCCACGACCAGCTCCTGACCAATCCGGACGAAGCCGTGAAGTTCGTGAAGGAGACCAAGGTCGACGCGCTCGCGATCGCGATGGGCACCTCGCACGGCGCCTACAAGTTCACCCGCAAGCCGGACGGCGACATCCTCGCCATGAATGTGATCGAGGAGATCCACCGTAAATTGCCGAACACGCATCTGGTGATGCACGGCTCCTCCTCGGTGCCGCAGGATCTGCAGGACATCATCAACGAGTTCGGCGGCAAGATGAAGCCGACCTGGGGCGTGCCTGTCTCCGAGATCCAGCGCGGCATCAAGAACGGCGTGCGCAAGATCAACATCGATACCGACAACCGCATGGCGATGACCGGGCAGATCCGCAAGGTGTTCAAGGAACACCCGGAAGAGTTCGACCCGCGCAAATATTTGAAGCCCGCGATGGAAGCGATGACCAAGCTGTGCAAGCAGCGGCTGCAGGAGTTCAATACCGCCGGTCAGGCCAGCAAGATCAAGAAAGTGCTGACCACGGCGGAAATGGCCAAGCGCTACGCCAAGGGCGAGCTCGATCCGAAGGTGGCGTGAAGCCGCCGCTGCCGTAGCCCGGGTGAAGCGAAAGCGTAACCCGGGGCCACTTGCAACGCGGACACAGATGTCCCGGGTTACGCGTTCCGCTCCACCCGGGCTACAAGCTCTCCACCCTCCCCTCGCACCCGGAAGGCGGAGGGTCGTTCGATTTGTAGTCGCTGTTCGATTTTAATGTTAATCCTGCTCCGGCTTGCGCGACCGCCGGCCGCGGCGAACGTTTTCTAGGCAATTGCCCGATAACCGCCTATTTTGGTTTGCAAGGGCATGAACCATCTGGAGGACGTTCCATGAATCTCGCTGACCTCAACAAGATCGCGCTTGCCATGGTCACCCCGGGCAAGGGCATTTTGGCCGCCGACGAATCCTCAGGGACCATCAAGAAGCGCTTCGACGCGATCGGCGTGGAATCGACCGAGGAGAATCGGCGCGACTACCGCGAGATGCTGTTTCGCTCGACGGAGGCGATGAGCAAATATGTCTCCGGCGTCATCCTCTATGACGAGACGATCTGGCAGAACGCGAAGGACGGCACGCCGCTGGTCAAGCTGATCGAGCAGGCCGGCAGCATCCCCGGCATCAAGGTGGACGAGGGCACGCAAGCCTTGCCCGCCTGCCCCGGCGAACTCGTGACCGTCGGCCTCGACAAGCTGGCCGAGCGGCTGAAGAAGTATTACGAGCGCGGCGCGCGCTTTGCGAAATGGCGCGCGGTGATCGACATCGGACAGGGGATTCCCAGCACGACCGCGATCCATGTCAACGCGCATGCGCTGGCGCGCTACGCCGCACTGTGCCAGGCGGCGCAGATCGTGCCGATCGTCGAGCCGGAGGTGCTGATGGACGGCGGCCATGACATCGACCGCTGCTATGAGGTGACGCAGCAGGTGCTCAACACCGTATTCCACGAACTGTTCGTGCAGCGCGTCGCACTCGAAGGCATGGTGCTGAAGCCGAATATGGTGATATCCGGCAAGAAGAGCCCGAAGCAGGCATCGGTGCAGGAGGTTGCCGAAAAGACCATCCGGCTCCTGAAGGCCTGCGTGCCCGCGGCCGTGCCCGGCATTGCCTTCCTCTCCGGCGGCCAGAGCGACGAAGAGGCAACCGCGCATCTTGACGCCATGAACCGGATCGGCGGCCTGCCCTGGAAACTCACCTTCTCCTACGGCCGCGCGCTGCAGGCGGCGCCGCAGAAGGCGTGGTCCGGCAAGGCCGAGAACATCGCGGCCGGCCAGCGCGCCTTCACCCACCGCGCACGCATGAACGCGCTCGCGAGCAAGGGCGAGTGGGAGACCGGCCTGGAAAAGAAGGTGGCATAATTGGCCGCAAAGCCCGTTCCGCCGCGCCCGGCGCCGCGCCTCTATCTCGCGACGCCGGTGGTGGAAGATCCCTCCGAACTCATCGCAAGCCTGCCCGCTTTGCTCGCCGCGGCCGATGTCGCGGCAGTGCTGGTGCGGCTGCGCGAGACCGACCAGCGCACGATGATCTCGCGCGTGAAAGCGCTGGCGCCGGTGGTCCAGAGCGCCGGCGCGGCGCTCCTGATCGACGGCCATGTCGAGCTCGTCGCGCGCGCCGGCGCCGACGGCGCGCATCTCACCGGTCTTGCCGCGCTGGAGGACGCGCTGCCGTCGCTGAAGCCGGACCGCATCGCCGGCGTCGGCGGGCTGCCGACGCGCCACGAGTCCATGGCCGCCGGCGAACTCGGCGCCGATTACGTGCTGTTCGGCGAGCCCGGTGCGAGCGGGCAGCGGCCCTCGACGCAGGCGATCGCCGAGCGGCTCAACTGGTGGGACGAATTGTTCGAGCCGCCCTGCGTCGGCTACGCCATTTCGCGTGAAGAGGCTTTCGAATTTGCAGCCGCCGGCGCAGACTTCGTCCTGGTCGGCGATTTCATCTTCGCCGACCAGCGCGGCGCTGGCACAGCGCTCGCCGAGGTCGGCGCGACCATCCGCGAAGCGCATGCGAGCGCGGTTGGGAAGGCAAGGGCAGGACTGACTCCGGAATGAGTCTGCTGCGTCCGATAGCGGTGGTGCTCGGCTGCGCCGTGCTGACGACGGGCGCGGTCGCGCAGATTTCGCTGACGCCGCCCGCCGCACAGGCGCCGGCCAGCAAGCCGGCTCCGAAAAAGGAGGCGCCGAAGCCTGCGCCAAAGCCGAAGGCAGCAGCGGAAAAGCCGAAGGCCGCGGCGGAAAAGAAGCCGGCCACGCCAAAGCCGTCGCCTTCACCTTCGCCATCGCCGACCCCGACGCACCCGTTCGACGATCCCAATGTCGATCTCGTCTATGGCGCCTATCAGCGCGGCCTCTACAAGACCGCCTTCGACCTCGCCACCAACCGCGCAAACTACGCCCGCGACCCCAAGGCGATGACGATGCTGGGCGAGCTTTATGCCAACGGGCTCGGCGTCAAGCGCGATTACGGCAAGGCGGCCGAATGGTACCAGCGCGGGTCCGACGCCGGCGACCGCGAGGCGATGTTCGCGCTCGCGATGATGCGGCTTGCCGGCCGCGGCGGCCCGGTGAACAAGGACGAGGCGGTCAAGCTGCTGGCGTCCTCGGCCAAACTCGGCAATCCCAAGGCGGCCTATAATCTGGCGCTGCTTTATCTCGACGGCCAGACGCTGCCGCAGGACCTCAAGCGCTGTGCCGAATTGTTGCGGATGGCGGCCGACGCCGGCAGTCCCGAGGCGCAGTACGCGCTCGCGACCTTCTACAAGGAGGGCACCGGCGTGCCCAAGGATCTCGAGAAATCGGTGCGGCTGTTGCAGGCCGCCTCGCTCGCCGACAATGTCGATGCCGAGGTCGAATATGCGATCGCGCTCTACAACGGCTCCGGCACGCCGCGGAACCAGCCGGCGGCGGTGGCGCTATTGCGCAAGGCGGCCCGGCAGAACTCGCCAATCGCGCAGAACCGCCTCGCCCGCCTGCTCGCCACCGGCCAGGGCGTGCCGCAGGACAAGGTCGAGGCGTTGAAATGGCACACCGTCGCCAAGACCGCAGGCAAGGGCGATCCGGAACTGGACGAGATGCTGCTGGACATGAGCCCGCAGGACCGCGCCAAGGCCGAGGAGGCCGCACGCAATTGGCTCGGCACCGGCAAATGACGCCTTGACGGCGCCATCCCGAGAGGGCACGCAGTCGGAAATCCCCGACGGCGCTTGGGCCGTTTTCCCACCGACAAGCCCTCCATCATGCTCTATTCCGCCCTCATCAACGTCATGGTCAAGGCCGCGCGCCGCGCCGGCCGCAGCCTCAAGCGCGATCTCGGCGAGATCGAGCACCTGCAGGTGTCGCTGAAGGGGCCGGCGAACTTCGTCTCGCTGGCCGACAAGCGCGCCGAGGAGATGCTCTACACCGACCTCGCCAAGGCCCGCCCGGGCTACGGCTTCATCGGCGAGGAAGGCGGCACCCGCGAGGGCACCGACAAGAGCCATAGCTGGATCGTCGATCCGCTCGACGGCACCACCAACTTCCTGCACGGGATCCCGCAATTCGCGATCTCGATCGGGCTGGCGCGCGAGGGCACGGTGATCGCGGGGGTGATCTACAACCCCGCCAATGACGAGCTCTATATCGCCGAGCGCGGCAAGGGCGCCTTCCTCAACGACCAGCGCCTGCGCGTCGCCGGCCGCCGCAGGCTTGACGAATGCGTGGTCGCCTGCGGCCTGCCCCATATCGGCCGCGGCGACCATGGACTGGCGCTGAAGGAGATGGCCGTGCTGCAGAACAAGGTCGCCGGCTTCCGCCGCTTCGGCGCCGCCTCGCTCGACCTCGCCTTCGTCGCCGCCGGCCGCCTCGACGGCTATTGGGAACGCAACCTCTCCCCGTGGGACATCGCAGCCGGGCAGATCATGGTGCGCGAGGCCGGCGGCACCGTGAGCGGCATCGAGGGCAATGACGATCCGTTGCAAACCGGACACGTGGTCTGCGGTAACGAATTCGTGCACGGCGAACTGGTGAAGATTTTGAAGCCGCTGGGATAGTTGCTTCTTTGCAACCAAGTCGTCATGGCCGGGCTTGACCCGGCCATCCATCATCTTCGCAAAGAGTCGTTTTGGCGATGGATTGCCGGGTCAAGCCGGCAATGACATGTCAGTGCGTTGGCCGCGCCGGTGCCGGTGGCGCATGCGGCTGCTGCGGCGCCGCCTCCTTCGGCTCGCGGTCGCCGGCCAGCACGCGTTGAACGCTGACGAAGAACACCGGGACCATCAACAGCGCCAGGATCACGACCGCGATCATGCCACCCATGACGACGGTGCCGAGCGCCTGCTGGCTGGCGCCGCCGGCGCCGCTGGCGATCGCCATCGGGAATACGCCGAACACGAAGGCGAGGCCGGTCATCAGGATCGGGCGGAAACGCAGCGAACAGGCCTCGATGGTCGCCTCGAGCAGCGGCTTGCCATGGGCGCGCAGGTCCTTGGCGAATTCGATGATCAGGATGGCGTCCTTGGCGGCAAGGCCGATGATGGTGATCAGGCCGACGGTGAAATAGACGTCGTTGGCGAGCCCGCGCATGCTCGCGGCGATCACCGCGCCGGTGACGCCGAGCGGTATGGTCAGCAGCACCGCGATCGGAATCGTCCAGCTCTCGTACAGCGCGGCGAGCAGGAGGAACACCACCAGCACCGACAAGCCTAGCAGGAACGGCGCCTGCGAGCCCGACAACTTCTCCTGCAGCGACTGTCCGGTCCACTCATAGCCGAACCCGCGCGGCAATCTGTTCGCGAGCCGCTCCATCTCGTTCAGGGCATCGCCCGAGGTGTAGCCGGCTCGCGCCTCGCCGGAGATGCGCACGGCGGGATAATAGTTGAAGCCCGCGATCTGGGTCGGTCCCTTCTGCCATTCGACCGTGGCGAAGGAGGAGAACGGCACGAGCTGCCCGCGGTTGTTCTTGACGTTGTAATTCAGGATATCATCCGCATTCATGCGGGTGAACTTGTCCGCCTGTACCACGACGCGCTGCATGCGGCCGCGGTTCGGGAAATCGTTGATGTAGTTCGAGCCGAGATTGGTCGAGATCGTATTGTTGATGTCCTCGAAGGTGACGCCAAAGGCGCCGGCCTTTTCCCGGTCGATCACCAGATTGACCTGCGGCGCCGGCGGCAGGCCTTCGATATAGACCTTCTGCAGCACGGGGCTGGCATTGGCTTCCGCGATCAGGCGGTCGGCGGCGGCCATCAGCTGGGCGTAACCCTTCTGGCCGCGGTCCTGCAGGCGGAACGAGAAGCCCGAGGAGTTGCCGAGGTTGTCGATCGGAGGTGGCTGCAGCGCCGAGATCTTGGCGTCGCGGATCGATGAAAGGTCGCGGTTGATGTCGGCGACGATTGCGGCCGCCGAATCCTTCGGCCCGCGCTCCGACCAGTCCTTCAGCGTGATGAAGGCCTGCGCGGTGTTGAAGCCCTGGCCGAGGAAGCTGAAGCCGGTGAGAAACGTGACGTTCTCGATGGCAGAGCGCGCCAGGAGATATTTCTCGACCTTCTCGATCGCGGCCTCGGTGCGGGCGAAGGAGGAATCCGACGGCGTCTGCACGTCGGTGGTGATGAAGCCCTGGTCGTCGACCGGCAGGAAGCCGCCGGGCAGCCGCATGAAACCCCAGCCAAGCCCGACCAGAAGCGCGACATAGATCAGCATCAGCCGTCCGGTGCGCTTCAGCGTCCATCCAACCGTGCGCGTATAGCCGTCGCGGCCGGCATCGAGCGTGCGGTTGAACCAGCCGAACACGCCGCGGCGGGCATGGCCGTGCCCGGCCGTGACCGGCTTGAGCAATGTCGCGCACAGCGCCGGCGTCAGCGACAGCGCCAGCAGCGCCGAGAACGAGATGGCGGCGACCATGGTGACCGAGAACTGGCGGTAGATGATGCCGACCGATCCCGGGAAGAACGCCATCGGGATGAACACGGCAACCAGCACCAGCGTGATGCCGATGATGGCGCCGGTGATCTGCGACATCGCCTTGCGGGTCGCCTCCTTCGGAGGCAAGCCCTCCTCGGCCATGATGCGCTCGACGTTCTCGACCACGACGATGGCGTCGTCGACGAGGATGCCGACCGCCAGCACCATGCCGAACATGGTCAGCATGTTGATGGAATAGCCGAGAAGCATCAGCGTGGCGCAGGCGCCAAGCAGCGCGACGGGCACGACGATGGTCGGGATGATAGTGTAGCGGATGTTCTGCAGGAACAGGAACATCACGATGAAGACCAGCACCACGGCTTCGACCAGCGTCGTCAGCACCTTCTCGATCGCAGCCTCGACCACGGGCGTGATGTTGTAGGGGATCTCATAAGAGATGTTGGCCGGGAAGAAGCGCGACAGCTCCTTCATCTTGGCTTCCACCGCGCTTGCGGTCGCGAGCGCGTTGCCGGTCGGCGACAGCAGCACCGAGAGGCCCGCCGTCGGCTTGCCGTTGAGGCGGGTCTGGAACTGGTAGCTGAGGCCGCCGATCTCAAGCCGCGCAACGTCGCGCAGGCGCACGGTCGAGCCATCAGGATTGGCGCGCAGGATGATGGCGCCGAACTCGTCCGGCGAGGAGAGCTGGCCCTTCACCAGAACCAGCGCCGAGACCCGTTGCGAGTCCGTCGCCGGCTCGGCACCGATGCTGCCCGAGGCGACCTGCGCGTTCTGCGCGGCAATTGCCTTGTTGACGTCGTCGGCGGTCAAGCCATAGCCGACCAGCTTTGCCGGATCGATCCAGATGCGCAAAGAGCGCTCGGTCGAATACAGCGTGGCACGGCCGACGCCGGGGATGCGGCGGATTTCCCCGAGCACGTTGCGGATCATGAAGTCGCCGAGGCCAATCTCGTCGAGGCTGCCATCGGTCGAGTTCAGCGTGATGATCTGCAGCACGGCGCTGGACGCTTCCTCGACCAGGATGCCCTGCTGGATCACGGCACGCGGCAGGCGCGCCTCGATGCGCTTGAGGCGGTTCTGCACCTCGACGGATGCCTGGCTGGTTTCGGTGCCCGGAACGAAATTGGCGATGATCTCGACCTGGCCGAGCGAGTCGCTGGTGGATTCGAAATTGAGGATGCCGGAGGCGCCGTTCAGCTCCTCCTCGATCAGCCGGGTGACGCTGTTATAGAGATTTTCCGGCGAGGCGCCGGGATAGCTGGTCGAGATCGAGATCGAGGGCGGCGCAATGATCGGATATTGCGCGATCGCCAGCAGCGGAATCGAGATCGCGCCGATCAAGCAGATGAAGAGCGCGACGACCCAGGCGAAGATCGGCCTGTCGATGAAAAAGCTCGCCATCTCGGATCACCGCAGCGCTTGCGCGGCTTTATTTTCCCCCGGCACAACGATCGAAGCATCCGCCGCCTCGGTGAATGCCTGCGGCCGGACCTTGTCGCCTGCCGCGAATTTCTGGAAGCCCTCGACCACGACGCGGTCGCCGGACTTCAGACCTTCGGTCACGAACACCTGCCCATTCTGCAGCGAGCCGGTACGCACGGGCTGAACCGCGACGCGACCGTCGTCCTTGACGACGAACACCTCGCTGCCGCCACCGCCATTGCGCTGAATCGCCTGCTGCGGGACCGCGATCGAGTCGGAATCGATGCCCTGCTCGATCAGCACGCGCACATACATGCCCGGCAACAATTCGCGTCTTGGATTGGGGAACTCGCCACGCAGGGTCACCTGCCCGGTATAGGCGTCGACCTTGGCGTCGGAGAACAAGAGCTTGCCGGGAATCGAATAGATCGTGCCATCGTCCTGCAACAGGCGCACCTTCATCGCGTCAGGCGCGATGCGGTCGAGTTCGCCGGTCTCGAATGCGCGGCGTAGCTGGTTGAGCTCGGTGACCGACTGGGTGAAGTCGGCATAGATCGGGTCGATCTGCTGGATGGTCGCAAGCGAGGTGGAATCGTTCTGCACCACCAGGGCGCCTTCGCTGACCAGCGCGGCGCCGACGATGCCGTCGATCGGCGCGCGGATGGTGGCGTAATCCAGATTGAGCTTGGCCCGCGCGAGATCCGCCTCGCGGGCCGCGACATCCGCTTCGGCCTGGCGTTGCGCGGCAATCGCCTTCTCGTTCTCGGCCTCGGGCATCGCCTTCTGGCTGTAGAGCGTCGTAACGCGATGCGCATGCTGGGCGGCCTGATCGAGCACAGCCTTGGCGCGCGCGAGCGCAGCCTGATTGGACTGCACCTCGACCTCGAATGGCCGCGGGTCGATGCGATACAGGGGATCACCGGCCTTCACCTCGGTGCCCTGGTGGAACAGGCGCTCGACGACGATGCCGGAAACACGCGGGCGGACTTCGGCGACGCGCGTCGGCGCGACGCGGCCGGGCAGCTCGCGCAGCACCGCGCGCGGCTGCGGCTTGGCGACGACAACGCTCACCTCGGGTTCGGGCGCCGCCTCCGACGCAGCGGTTGCGGCAGTCGGCTCATCACAGCCGGCTAGCAGTGGCGCCGTGGCGGCCAGCATCAGGAGAATGCATGCCGTTCGTGCGCGTAGTCCGGACATTGAAAGCGTCGCCCCGAGTTTGAATTGTTGAACACACATGGACACGCGGTGTCTCTGCCGACTCCGCCTTGTCACGCTATTCAGGATAAGGTGGGGGTGCTGCGACGCAATACATGACGGCGGCGGCTCAATGTCACATACGGAGAACATATTGAATTAGCATATTTTTCTCCGATTCACCGGATTGTGAAACTGGTTCCATCGGAGCTTGTGGGGGTAACGGACTGCGCCTTCTCCGACGCAGCCGCTGAGACCCGATTTTCTCGAGCGCGCATCGGGGAGAATCGGCTTCCGGCGTTTTCCGATGGTTTCTCCCTCTCCAGCGATCCGGTGCAGGCATCCGTCCGCCGGCCTTCGCGATCAAGGCCGAATGAGGATCGGGTGCGCGTCCCGCTAAGCCGAGGTCGGCGATTCGCCCAATTGATGATGCGCGGAACATCATCGAACGAGACGATTTCGGTGGATGACATCGCGGCGGTCGCCGTCCAGTTCCGCTTCCGCCCCGAATCACTGGTTTCCTGTCTTTCTTCCCTTGGCCGCTGTGCCATATTGGCTGCCCAACGCGGCTTTTCGCAACGGACATGCCGGCAATGCCCTCCTCTCCCCGCTCCGACATGGAGACCGAACTCAGCAAACTGTCCTCTCCACGGATCTTCCTGGTGCGGATGCTGGTATTTCTGGTGCTGTGCGCGCTGATCGCCATCGTCCTCTACAAGCAGATCCTCGTCGCCTTCTTCGCCAATCCGGGGCTGAACGCGCTGATCGGCGCGGTGCTTTTGATCGGCATCATCCTGTGCTTCCGCCAGGTGATCCGGCTCTATCCCGAGGTGCGATGGGTCAACAATTTCCGGATCGCCGATCCCGGACTCGCGATCGACCGGCGGCCGACCTTGCTGGCACCGATGGCGGCGATCCTCGGCGGCGAGCGCAGCGGGCGGATGTCGATCAGCCAGCAGACGATGCGGCACCTGCTCGACTCCATCGCGACCCGCCTCGACGAGGCACGCGACATCTCGCGCTACATGACGGGCCTCTTGGTGTTCCTCGGCCTGCTCGGCACCTTCTGGGGCCTGATCGAAACCGTCGGCTCGGTCGGCAAGGTGATCGATGGATTGAAGGTCGGCGGCGACGCCGGCGCGCTGTTCGACACGCTGAAAGAGGGCCTCGCCGCCCCGCTCGGCGGCATGGGCATTTCGTTCTCGTCCTCGCTGTTCGGCCTCGCCGGTTCCCTGATCCTCGGCTTCCTCGACCTGCAATCCAGCCAGGCACAGAACCGTTTCTATACCGATCTCGAGGACTGGCTTGCGACCACGGTGCGCGAATACGCCGGTGACGGCGTCGTGGCCGCCGCAGGTGGTGGCGGCAACCTGCAGCACGCGATCGAGCGGCTGCGTGTCGCGGTGGAGGAAGGCGCGGGAACCCGCGGCACCACCGCGGCGATGGCCAATCTGGCCGAAGCGATCCAGGGATTGGTTGCGCATATGCGCACCGAGCAACAGATGATCCGGGAATGGGCCGACGGCCAGGGCGAACAGAACCGCGAGATCAAGCGCCTGCTCGAACGCCTCGCGCGTCAGCCGGAGAAGAGTTAGAGAGACGGGGACGGTGTCGATCTTGAAGACGGACGAGAGCCACTCGGTTACCTCTCCCGGAGGGAGAGGTCGGCGCGTAGCGCCGGGTGAGGGCGCCCGGTCTATCGATAGAGCAAAACCCCTCACCCGGATCGCCGAGGCGATCCGACCTCTCCCTCCGGGAGAGGTGTAACTTGCGGCCTCCCTGGAGGTACCCTTGCTAACGCTAGTAGAGAGTCAAAATGGCCCTTGCCCGTGCCCGCCGCGGTGAATCCGGCTTCAACTACTGGCCGGGCTTCGTGGACGCGCTGTCGACGCTGGTGCTGTCGATCGTGTTCCTGCTCTCGGTGTTCCTGGTGGTGCAGTTCTTCCTGTCGCAGGAAGTCTCCGGCAAGGACAAGGCGCTGGAACAGCTCAACGCCAAGATCGCCCAGCTCAACGACATGCTGTCGCTTGAAAAGCTCGGCAAGCTCAGCCTCGGCGAACAGATCGCGCAGCTCCGCGCCGGACTTGCCTCGGCCGAAGGCGAGCGCGACCGTGTCAAGGGCCTCTATGAGGGTCTGGCCAATGCCGGCAGCGACGCGCAGGGCCGCGCCACCGAGCTCACCAAGGCGCTCGATTCCGAGAAGCTGGTCTCCGCGCGGGCGCTGGCGCAAATCGAAGTGCTGAACCAGCAGATCAGCGCATTGCGTCGCCAGCTTGCCGCCCTCGAAGAAGCGCTCGATGCTTCTGAGAAACGTGACAAGGAATCGCAGGGGCGCATCGCCGATCTCGGCCAGCGATTGAATGTGGCGCTGGCGCAGCGGGTGCAGGAACTGTCGAGGTACCGCTCGGAGTTCTTCGGCCGTCTGCGAGCCATCCTGGGCAATCGGCCAGACGTCCGCATCGTCGGCGACCGCTTCGTGTTCCAGTCCGAAGTCTTCTTCGATACCGGACAGGCCACGCTGCTGCCCGAAGGCCGCGCCGAGCTCGACAAGCTCGCGGCTGCCCTGATCGACCTCGACAAGCAGATCCCGAGCGAGATCGCCTGGGTGCTCCGCGTCGACGGCCACACCGACGTGCGGCCGATCAACAGCCCGGTGTTCAAGTCGAACTGGGATCTCTCCGCCGCACGCGCGATCTCGGTGGTGCAGTATCTGGTTTCGCTCGGGGTGCCCGCACAGCGGCTCGTCGCCGCCGGCTTTGGCGAATTCCAGCCGCTCGACACCGCCCAGACGGAAGACGCCTACAAGCGTAACCGCCGCATCGAACTGAAGCTGACGGAACGGTAACGGCGATGTTGGGCAGGCTCTCGCCAGAGCGTCATGGCCGGGCTCGTCCCGGCCATCCACGTTCTCTGGCGTCGCGAGCAGGAAGGACGCGGATGCCCGGGACAAGCCCGGGCATGACGGCGTTGGTGGCGGCTTGAGCGGGGCTTTTGACCTCCGCCCCTATCGCGCCGAGGACGAGGACGCGGCGATCGAGCTTTGGCGGCGAACCTGGCAGCAGGCCTATCCGACGATCGATTTCGATGCGCGCGTGGCGTGGTGGCGCGAGCGCTGGCGCGGCGAACTGGTGCCGAAGGCAACCATCATCGTCGCGGAAGAGGCAAACGCGCTGATCGGTTTCGTCACCATCGATGCAAGCGGCTATCTCGACCAGCTCGTGGTCGATCCCGCGCATTGGGGTTCAAAGCTGGCAAGCGCGCTGGTCGATGAAACCAAGCGCCTTTCGCCTGATGGCGTCACGCTGCTGGTCAATAAGGACAATGCGCGGGCCATCCGTTTTTATGAACGAAACGGCTTTGTGCATGCCGGCGAGGACGTCAACCCGACGTCAGGACGTCCGGTACTGAAGATGCGGTGGAAGCCGTAGAGCCGAGATCGTGAGCTCTCAAACCCCTTCGAACTGCAACCTCGCCAGCCGCGCATAGAGCCCGTTGGCAGCAACCAGCTCGGCATGGGTGCCCTGCTCGACGATTCTGCCATGCTCCATCACCAGGATGCGGTCGCAGGAGAGCACGGTCGCGAGCCGGTGTGCGATGACCAGTGTGGTGCGGTGGCGCATCAACTCCTCCAGCGCGGTCTGCACCAGCGTCTCACTTTCGGCGTCGAGCGCGGAGGTAGCTTCATCGAGCAGCAAGAGCGGCGCATCGCGCAGGATCGCGCGCGCGATCGCGATGCGCTGGCGCTGGCCGCCCGACAGCGTCACACCGCGTTCGCCGAGCTGGGCCTCGAAGCCGCCGGGCAGCCGGCGCAGAAATTCGGTAGCGTGCGCGAGGTCGGCGGCGCGCTCGACTTCGGCATCGGAAGCATCGGGCCGCCCGAAACGGATGTTCTCGCGCGCCGACGCTGCGAACACCACGGTGTCTTGCGGCACCAATGCCATGCGCGAGCGCACCACGCTTGGATCGGCCTGCCGGATCGGCACGCCGTCGAACGAAATCGTGCCCGAGGCGGGATCATAGAAGCGCAGCAACAGATGGAACAGCGTGCTCTTGCCCGCGCCGGAGGGACCGACGATCGCGACCTTCTCGCCTGATCGCACCGAGAACGAGACACCGTCGACGGTCTTCACCGACCGCCGCGTCGGATAGGCGAAGCTGACATTGTCGAACGCAACGTCACCACGCGCGGGCTGCGGCAGCGCGAGCGGCGCGGCCGGCGCCGTGATCTCCGGCTTGACCCGCAGGATCTCGAACAGCCGCTCGGCAGCACCGGAAGCTGCGGAGATTTCGCCCCAGACTTCGCTGAGCTGGCCGAGGGCGCTCGCAGCAAAGGCGCTGTAGAGAATAAACTGGCCCAAACGTCCCGGCGTCATCGCGCCCGCGAGCACGTCGTGCGAACCGACCCAGAGAATCAGCACCACGCTCGAGAACACGATGAAGATGATGATCAAGGTGAGCACGGCCCGTGCGCGGGTGGAGCTGCGCGCGGCGTCGTAGGCCTGCTCGACCTCGCCACCGAAGCGCGTGGCGGCGAGCCGCTCGCTGGTGAAGGCCTGCACGGTCCGGATGGCGCCGACCAGCTCGGAAGCATAGGCGCTGGCGTCCGCGAGCGTATCCTGCGCATTGCGCGACAAGCGTCGCACCCAGCGCCCGAACGCGACCAGCGGGATCACGATGATCGGGATCGCCAAGAGCACGAAGCCGGAAAGCTTCGGGCTGGTGACCACCATCATCGCGGCGGCACCGAGGAACAGCATCATGTTGCGGAGCGCGATCGACACGGAGGCGCCGACCGCTGATTTGATCTGGGTGGTATCGGCGGTCAGGCGCGACACCAACTCGCCGCTGCGCGCGGAATCGAAGAAGGACGGCGACAGCGAGATCAGATGCGCGAACACGTCGCGCCGGAGATCGGCGACGATGCGCTCGCCGATCGTCATGACCAGGTAATAGCGGGAGGCGCTGGCGCCGGCGAGCACCGCCACCACCGCGATCATCACACTGAAGTAGTTGTTGATCATGGCGATGCCTTCGGCCGTGAAGCCGAAGTCGATCACGCGCCGGATCGCGACCGGCACGATCAGCGTCGTGATCGCCGCAACCGTCAGAGAAATAAAAGCGAGGATCGCCCGTCCGCGGTAGCGCGCCACATAGGGCGCAAGCGCCAGCAGCGGCTTCAGCCTGGCGCGGCTCTTCCCTTCCGGCTCGGTCAAGGTGGCTTCAACCAGCGCTTCGCCTTCGAGCAGCGCATCGCGCCGCGGCGGCATCGGGCTGGGCGGGTGGTCAAGCTGTTCGGCTGCGCTCATCGGGATAAGGACCAGTTTTTATGTTTTTCAGATAGGCCCCGCGGAAGCGGCTGGCAAATCCGGAAGAGTCCTAATCCGGTGATCCCCGGTGGCTTGTTTTGCGGGTTTCCTTACGCTATAGAGCGGCCCAAATCCCGTATCTTTGGACCACTTGCGACGGGCGCCGGCGCGCCGAAGGAACTGCCATGAAAGCCGATATTCACCCGAATTATCATACGATTACGGTCGTGATGACCGACGGCACCGAGTACCAGACCCGCTCCACCTGGGGCAAGGAAGGCGACAAGCTGCAGCTCGACATCGACCCCAGGTCGCACCCGGCCTGGACCGGCGGCTCGCAGCAGATCCTGGATCGCGGCGGCCGCGTGTCGCGGTTCCAGAAGAAGTTTTCCGGCTTTTTGAAAAAGGACTGAGCGCAAGACTGCGCTTCCTTCTTCCTTTTCGACGTTCAACGAACGCCCCTGCCAAATCAGGGGCGTTTTTTGTTTCCACGCGTCATTGCGAGCGCAGCGAAGCAATCCATAGCGCCGCGGGTGCAGGCATGGATTGCTTCGCGGAGCCTGTCATCGGGCGGCGCTTCGCGCCGACCCGGTGGCTCGCAATGACGGTTAGAGTTGCAGTTACCGTTCGAACGCGGCCTTCAGGCGGTTGAGCTGCGGCACCAGCGGGTTGCCGATCGCGGCGCGATCGGCGGGCGGCGCATGGATCGTGGTGTCGAGCCGGCGCACGCGTGCCTGCAGGTCCATCGAGCGGGTGATCAGGTCCTGCAATTGTTGCGGCAGTTTCTCGATCAGTTCCGCCGGACCCGGATCTACCGCGGAGAGCTTGACCTTGGTCTTCTCCCGATTGGCCTGGGTCAGCGTCATCTCGCCTTCCTTCACCGCGCGATGCAGCAGCAGCCAGGAGGCAAGCTGCATCAAACGGGTGGTCAGGCGCATGCTTTCGGTCGCATAGGTCAGGCTGACGGACCGTTCCAGCGCCTTGGCCTGGCCGCGGCCGTCGCCATCGAGATAGGCGGCGGTCTCCTCGACCAGGTCCATGCCCTCACGGAACAGGGCTCCGAATGCCGCAGAATTGGTCAGCCGCTCGCTGAACAGAACAAGTGCGGAATCGCTTTGCGACCGCTCCAGCATGGTTAACGCCCTCACGCCACTTTTAATTTTGAACACCGCCGGCTTTTGCGCCAGCTTTATGATGAACAAATCATTGCGCTTGCGGGGCGAAGAGTCCAGCCGCATCCGGATTTATGGTTTCCAGCCAAATGCCGGAAACGACGAGCCTGTGACAAAGCCAAAAAAGAGCCGCCGTTTCCGGCGGCTTTGAAGTTGATAACAGGGAGGCGTCAAACAGAGTGGACAGGAGCCACTCGGTGTCCAAACGAGGACGATGCAGTCATAAACGAGAAAGCTTAATTGATCGTAAATGAGCGATTTTGTTTAAGCTTCGTTTGCCATATCGGCCATTGGCCTAGTTTGGGACAGGATACCAGTTTCGTAGCCCGGATGGAGCGCAGCATAATCCGGGGATCGGTGCGAGCCGGATGCACCGGTCCCGGATTGCGCTGCGCTCCATCCGGGCTACGGGTGAGCGCTACGATTTGAAGAAGCTGTTGGCGGCTTCCTTGGAGGCCCGCTTCTTTGTCATCGCTTCGCGCAGGCGCTCCACTTCGGCCGAGAGCATCGCGATGCGTTCGGTCAATTCCTCGAGCGAGAGCAGCGACAGGTCCTGCCCGATCTCATGCGAAATCTTCTTCCTCGGCCGGTCGTCATCTTCCATCGCCATGCGCGTTCTCCGTGCTTTGCTTCAAGCATGAAAGCCGGTCTCCACTTTCCGGCCATGCTCTGTCACGATCCCGTTGCGGCGGTTGCCAGCGCGATGCAGGCTGGGTAATCAACGCGCCGCGTCTGGAATCCTCCCATTTCGCCAAGGAAAAACCATGGAAAAGCTGCCCGCGCAAATGACCGTCGTCGGCATCAGCAAGCCCGGCGGGCCGGAAGTATTGCTGCCGGAGACGCGCCCGGTGCCGCTACCGGGCCAGGGCGAAATCCTGGTCAAGGTGAAGGCGGCCGGCGTCAACCGGCCTGACGTGGCGCAGCGTTCCGGTTCCTATCCGCCGCCACCCGGCGCGAGCGACCTGCCCGGCCTCGAGATATCAGGCGAAGTGGTGGCGGTCGGTCCCGGCGCCACCAGGCACAAGGTCGGCGACACCGTGATGTCGCTGGTCGCCGGCGGCGGCTATGCGCAATATTGCATCGCGCAGGACGGGCAGGCGATGGCGGTGCCGCCGTCGCTATCGATCGAGGAAGCCGGCGCGCTTCCCGAAACTTTGATGACGGTGTGGCACAATGTGTTCGAGCGCGGCGGCCTGCAAAAAGGCGAGACGCTGCTGATCCATGGTGGCTCCTCCGGCATCGGCACCATGGCGATCCAGCTTGCGAAGGCGTTCGGCGCCAAGGTGATCGTCACCGTCGGTTCACAGGACAAGGCGGAGGCCTGCCTCAAGCTTGGCGCCGATCGCGCGATCAACTACAGGACCGCGGATTTCGTAGCCGAGGTGAAGGCCGCAACCGATGGCGCCGGCGCCAATGTCATCCTCGACATGGTCGGCGGCGACTATATCGACCGCAACTACGACGCAGCCGCCGTCGAGGGTCGAATCGTGCAGATTGCCTTCCTGGCCGGAGCGCCAAAAGCGAGCGCCAATTTCGCGAAACTAATGGTGAAGCGCCTGCACCATACGGGCTCGACGCTCCGCCCCCGTAGTAATGCGGACAAGGCGGCAATGGTCGCGGCGATCGAGGCCAAGGTAATGCCGCTACTCCGCGAGGGGCGGGTAAAGCCGCTGATGGACAGCACTTTCCCATTGGAAAAGGCGGCCGACGCTCACCGGCGAATGGAAACCAGCGCACATATTGGCAAAATTGTGTTGGTCGTTTAACGCTTCCACTGCCGGCCTAGCCGGAAACCCTTTGATTTCCTTCGCTTTCGTGGCATTTATCCGGGAGCGGCGGGGCGCTGGTTCGCCCGCATGAATCGTGAAAGCGCGGAGTACTGACATTGCGTCTGATCAGGTGGCTTGCGCCGCTTGCGCTGGCCCTCATGATGGTTGTCGGCGCCGCTCCGGCGCGCGCAGTTGACGCCGTCAGCGTCCGCAGCGACGCGCCCGCGATCGATCTCACCGCCGTTCTCGACCACCAGCGCAGCGAGACCGACCGCATCCAGGTCTCGACCGCGCCCGGCACCGACGGCATCGTCCGCCGCATCGAGGTCCGCGCCCGCGAGGGCGGGCAATATTGGGTGGTATTCGCGCTCGCCAACAATACCGACGACCAGCTCGACCGCCTGATCGTCGCGCCGCATTACCGCATCGTCTCATCCGGCCTGTTCTGGCCGGATCTCGGCCTGTCGCGCATCGCCACCATCACGCCGTCGGTCGGCGACCGTCCCGAGCGGCAGGAAAGCCCGACTGCCGACGTGTTCCGCATCACGCTCGATCCGGGCGCGGTCGTCACCTATGTCGCGGAATTGCGCACCGACAAGCTCCCGCAGCTCTATCTGTGGGAGCCGGAGTCCTACAAGGACAAGGTCAACTCGTTCACGCTCTACCAGGGCATCGTGATCGGTATTTCCGGCCTGCTAGCGCTGGTGCTGACGATCCTGTTCGTGGTCAAGGGCAGCATCATGTTTCCGGCGGCAGCCGCACTCGCCTGGGCGGTGCTGGTCTATATCGGCGTCGATTTCGGCTTCTGGGGCAAGGTGCTCGACATGTCGAACAACGCCGAGCGCGTCTGGCGCGCGGCGGGCGAGGCGATATTGGCGGCGACGCTGCTCGTGTTCCTGTTCGCCTATCTCAATTTGAGCCGCTGGCATGTGCGCTATTCCCACATCACCATCGGCTGGCTGCTGTTCCTGGGATCGCTGGTGGCGCTGGCGCTGTTCGATCCGGCGGTGGCTTCCGGCATCGCGCGCATGTCGCTCGTCATGATCGCCTTCGCCGGCTTTGCCCTGATCGTCTATCTCTCGACCCACGGCTTCGATCGCGCCGTGCTCTTGATCCCGACCTGGTTCCTGCTGGTGGTCTGGGTGGTCGCGGCCGGCATGACGGTGGCGGGCAGCGTCACCAACGACATCGTCGGCCCGGCGCTGCTCGGCGGCCTCGTGCTGATCGTGATGCTGATCGGCTTCACGGTGATGCAGCACGCGTTTGCCGGCGGCGGCGCCACCACCGGCGTCGTCTCCGATGTCGAGCGGCGGGCCCTGGCACTGACCGGCTCAGGCGACCTGATCTGGGACTGGGACGTCTCCGCCGACAAGGTGTTCACCAGCCCAGAGACCGAGGCCCTGCTTGGCCTGAAGCGCGGCACGCTGGAAGGACCGGCGGCGACATGGCTCGAGGTGCTGCATCCGCTCGACCAGGACCGTTTCCGTGCCGCGCTCGACAGCGTGCTCGACCAGCGCCGTGGCCGCCTGGTGCAGGATTTCCGGCTGCGCACGCCGGATGGCCATTTCATGTGGTTCGCGCTGAAGGCGCGGCCTGTCGTCGGCTCCGACGGCGAGGTCTCGCGCGTCGTCGGCACGCTCACCGACGTCACCGACATCAAGAACTCCGAAGAGCGGATGCTGCATGACTCGGTCCACGACAATCTGACCGGCCTGCCCAACCGCAAATTGTTCATGGACCGCCTCAGCGCGGTCGCCAATCTCGCAAAGACGGTGCCGACGCTGCGGCCGACATTGATGGTGATCGACCTCGACCGCTTCAAGCAGGTCAACGACTCCGTCGGCATGGCGGTCGGCGATTCCATCCTGCTGACGCTGGCGCGCCGCCTGACCCGCATCCTCAAACCCCAGGACACGCTGGCGCGATTGGCCGGCGACCAGTTCGGCCTGATCCTGTTGTCGGAGCAGGACCCGGCGCGGATCACCGCCTTTGCCGAGACCATCCGCAAGACCATCCGCGCCCCGATCGCCTTCAACGACCGCGAGATATTCCTGACCGCCTCGATCGGGCTGGCGCTCTCCGACCCGCAGACGCAGCTCACCGACGAGATCATCAAGGACGCCGAGCTTGCGATGTATCATTCCAAGCGCATCGGCGGCGACCGCATCGACGTCTACAAGCCGGCGATGCGCGCGCGCAAGACCGACCGGCTGACGCTGGAGAGCGAATTGCGCCGCGCCATCGAGCGGCAGGAGATCACCATCCTCTACCAGCCGATCGTGCGGCTCGAGGACCGCTCGATCGCCGGCTTCGAGGCCCTGTCGCGCTGGGATCATCCGAAACTCGGGCGGATGTCGCCGTCCGAATTCATCTCCATCGCGGAGGAGATCGGCCTGATCGTCGACCTCGGCACGTTCGTGATGGACCAGACCGCGCGGCAGCTTTCGATCTGGCAACGCGCGATGCGCTCGCGCGAGCCGATCTTTGCCTCCGTCAACGTCTCCTCACGGCAATTGCTGCGCCACGACCTGATCCACGACATCAGGACCGTGCTGTCGCGCTCCTCGGTGGCACGCGGCACGCTGAAATTGGAATTGACGGAATCGCTGGTGATGGAGAATCCGGAGCACGCCGCGCAGATGCTGGCGCGCATCCGCGAGCTCGGCACCGGGCTCTCCCTGGACGATTTCGGCACCGGCCACTCCTCGCTGTCTTACCTGCAACGCTTCCCGTTCGACACCATCAAGATCGACCAGTCCTTCGTCCGCACCACCAGCCGCGGCACCCGGCCCGTGATCCTGAAATCGATCATCGCGCTCGCCCACGACCTCGGCATGGACGTGGTGGCGGAAGGCGCGGAAACGGATTCGGATGCGGTCGAGCTCTACCAGCTCGGCTGCGAATACGCGCAGGGCTTCGCCTTCGGCGAGCCGATGGACGCCGACGCCGCGATGCGCCTGCTCACCGAGGAACGGCTGGAAGCCGCGAGCTGATCTTCCGCTGTCGTCCCGGCCTTGAGCCGGGACCCATAACCACAAGTGTGCATTTTGCAGCACGCTGGAGCCACAGCGAGCTTAACAACAACGCCCTGTGGTTATGGGTTCCCGCCTGCGCGGGAACGACGCTGGGGGAGCCGCTTGAACTTCACGCTGCTGCCGTCGGCCTGGCGCATGGCGGCATAGCCGGCTTCGAGACAGGCTTCACGCTGCGGCATCCTTTCCTGTGGACTACGCAGGCTATCCCACCAGGAGGCGCGCTGCGCCGCGCGCGGCAGCGGCGCGTCGATGATGGCCTCGATCTCCTCGAAGCTGAGCACCAGTTCGGTCAGCGTCTGCCTCTTCAGATAGTCCCGCAATGGGCCGTAATCGTTCACCTCAGGTCCCTTGAATTCACGTCATTGCCGAAAATTGTCAGTCGAACCAACCAACCGTTAACCCATTCGCGGTTCGCTGTCGCCGTTTAAGGCGGCAACAATGTTTCCGGTGCATGAAGGGTGGCCCGGGACCAAACATGCCAAACGAACGGCGACAACAAGCAAAGCGGCACTGGCGGCTATCGACGAAGCTCCTGATCGCTTCCTCGGTCGCGACTGTGATCGGCTTTTCCACCATCTGCACCAGCGTCATGCTCGACATGCGCCGCGGCGAGGAGGAGCTGGCACGGCAGACGCTGGAAAACCTCGCCGCCGGCATCGACTCCGATATCAGCCGCAACATCGAACTGTACGACCTCTCGCTGCGCGCGGTCGCCGGCGCCATGGTGATGCCGGAGATCAAGGAAGTCAGCAATGAGGTCCGGCACCTGATCCTGTTCGACCACGCCGCCACCGCAAAGCACTTTGGCGCGATCCAGGTCTTCGACAGCACGGGGCAATTGGTAGACGATGCATCGACGCTCGATCCCCTGATCGAGAACCGCAGCGACGAAGAATATTTCCACATCCATCGCGACCAGCCCTACACAGGCCTCTACATCTCAAAGCCGATGCTCCACCGCGGCGCCTACGCGATCGTGCTGAGCCGGCGCATCAGCGGCGAAGACGGAAGTTTTCTCGGCGTCGTCGCGGGCTCGATCCGCTTCAGCTATTTCCACGAACTGTTCGGACGGCTGACGCTTGCCCCCGGCGACACCATCACGGTGCTGCGTCGCGACCGCACGATCATCATGCGCACGCCGTTCGATCTCGATGTCATCGGCACCAACCTGGCGGAGCGGCGCAACTGGACTCCAGACAACCTGAAGAACAACGGCTCCTATGCCGGTGCCGGCCCGATCGACCAGACCCCGCGGCTCTATGTTCGCCGCAGCGGAAACGGCCCGCTGTTTACCGTGGTCGGAAAGCCGCTGGACGGCGTCTTCAGCCTGTGGCGCAAGGAGGCGACCCGGATCGGCGCCATCATGGCGGCACTGGTCCTGTTCGTGCTCGGCACCACGCTGTTTCTGGCGCGCGAGATCGGCCGCCGCGCCGAGGCCGAGGAGAAGCTCGAGGAGCTCGCGACCACCGACGCGCTGACCGGTTTGCGAAACCGGCGCAAGTTCGATGCCGATATCGATACGGAATGGCGCCGCGCCGGCCGGCATGAGACGCCGCTCGCCCTGCTCATCATCGACGCCGACCATTTCAAGGCCTTCAACGATACCTATGGTCACCAGGCCGGCGACCAGGTGCTGGTTGGCATCGCGATCTGCATCTCGGATTCGGTCCGGCGCGCCGGCGATTGCACGGCACGCCTTGGCGGCGAGGAATTCGCCGTGCTGCTGCCCGGCCAGAGCGCCGTGGAAGCGTTCGGCGTGGCGGAGATGATCCGCCGCAAGGTCGAACAATGGTGTGACGGAGAGACCATCACCACCGTCAGCATCGGCGTCGCGAGCCTGACGCCTCTGGCCGGCCAGAACTGGACCGATCTGGTGGAAGCCGCCGACCGGGCGCTCTACGCCGCCAAGGCCAATGGCCGCAACCAGAGTGTGGTCGCAAGCCTGCAGACAATGTCGCTGGTGGCGTAAGAGAGGCCGCCGTTACGGCCCCGTTTCTCCAGATCTTGTCATTGCGAGCGTAGCGAAGCAATCCATGCCTCCACAAGCGGCGAAATGGATTGCTTCGCTACGCTCGCAATGACGGCAATCGACAGCTCGTTTGCCGTCACTTCTCCAGATACTTCTTCATCTCCGCCAGCAGGCCGTCGCGCAGTTCGGGGCGGCGCAGGCCATAGGCGAGGTTGGCGCGCAGGAAGCCGGCCTTGGAGCCGCAATCGTGCCGCTCGCCTTCGAACTCCACGCCATAGAATTTCTGCGTCTTCGCCAGGCCGATCATGGCGTCGGTGAGCTGGATCTCGCCGCCGGCGCCGCGCTCCTGCGTCGCCAGGATTTCGAAAATCTCCGGCTGCAAAATATAGCGGCCGGTGATCGAGAGGTTGGATGGCGCCGTGCCCTTCGGCGGCTTCTCCACCATGCCGTTGATCTCGAACATGGTGGGATGGGCGTGGCGCGGGCCGACGCCGCAGATGCCGTATTGGTGGGTAAGATGGTCCGGCACCTCCTCGACCGCGATCAGGTTTGACTTCTCGCCGAGCTTGCTCGCGGCCTCGATCATCTGGGCAAGGCAGCCCGGCGTGTTCAGCACCAGTTCGTCCGGCAGCACCACCGCGAAAGGTTCATTGCCGATAATGTCGCGGGCGCACCATACCGCGTGGCCGAGCCCGTGCGGCGCCTGCTGGCGGGTGAAGCTCACGGCACCTGCTTCCGGCTGATACTGCGCCAGGACGTCCAACTCCGCCTTCTTGCCGCGCGCGACAAGCGTGGTGTCGAGCTCGAACATCCGGTCGAAATGGTCCTCGATGATGGCCTTGTTACGACCCGTGACGAAGACGAAATGCTCGATCCCGGCCTCCTTCGCCTCGTCATACACGTATTGGATGAGCGGCTTGTCGACGATGGTCAGCATTTCCTTCGGCATCGCCTTGGTGGCGGGCAGGACCCGGGTGCCGAGACCAGCGACGGGGAAGACGGCTTTACGGATTTTCATGGGAATGTCGGGCGCCTTGAGCCTTGAAATGTGTGAGACGGGTATCGCACCTTGCTATCCGGTTTGCAGCCGGGAACAAAGGCGGATGTGTGATGCCGCGTCGCTTTTGTCGTTGTGACCGATCAAAACAAAATCTCGCCTTTGTTAAGCTGTTGGAAACCGTCACAAGGCCTTCTGAACCAATCGTTGGAACGGGCAGATCGAGCCATGCGGCGGACGGGAACAGCGACCAGGAGCCGAACCAGCGCGATGATAATCGCGGCGGTTCTGCTTGTTTCCAATCAGGCCTTGGCCCAGTCCCAGGGTGGGCTCGCGGATCTGTTCGGCAATCTGTTCTCGGGACCCAACCCCTCGCCACCGCCCGCAGCCGCCACCGGCGACGGCTCGGCTCCGCCCTGGAGCGGAGAGGACGGCGCTTCCGGCCACCCATTGATGACGGCGGCCGCGATTCGGCAGGCGGCGGCCAATTTCGACAATTGTGTCGCCTCGATGTGGCCCGATGCGGCGCGACGCAACGTCACACGCGAGAATTTCGAGCGCTTCACCGCGGGGCTCACGCCCGACCTGCGCATCATGGATCTCTTGGATTCGCAGCCCGAATTCACCAAGGCGATCTGGGACTATCTCGACATCCTCGTGAACGACAACCGTCTCGCCAAGGGCCGCGAGATCCTCGCCAAATACAAGGCGCAATTCGACGCCGCGGAAAAAGCCTACGGCGTCGACCGCTACGCGGTCGCGGCGATCTGGGGTATCGAATCCAATTATTCGACCCAGATGGGCGACCGCAGCGTGGTGCAATCGACCGCCACGCTCGCCTGCATCGGCCGCCGGCAGGCCTACTTCAAGGATGAATTCCTCTCGGCGCTGGAGATCCTCAATCGCGGCGATCTTCGTCCCGAACAGCTTCGCGGTTCCTGGGCCGGCGCGTTCGGTCCGACGCAATTCATGCCGACCGCTTTCAAGCGTTACGCGGTCGATGGTGACGGCGACGGCAGGCGCGATGTCGTCGACAACCCGGCCGACCTGATCGCCTCAACCGCCAACAACCTGAAAAAGGACGGCTGGCAGACCGGGCAGAGCTGGGGTTACGAAGTCGTGGTTCCCAAGGACTTCAACTACATGATGGCCGACCGTGCCAAGGCGATGACGCTCGCGCAATGGCAGCAGCTTGGACTGCGACGCGCCAACAATCATCCGTTCCCGCACCCGACGGGCAAGGCCTATCTGCTCGCTCCTGCCGGCGCCGAAGGCCCCGGCTTTTTGATGATGCAGAATTTCCGGGTGATCATGAAGTACAACCCGGCGGAGGCCTATGCGCTGGCGATCGGCCATTTTGCCGACCGCCTGCGCGGGGGGCCGCCCTTCGTGCAGCCCTGGCCACGCCAGGAACGGGTGCTGTCGCGGGCCGAACGGCTGGAACTGCAACAACTGCTCGCCCAGCGCGGCTTTTACCGCGGCACGCCGGACGGCCAGATCGGCGGCCAGACCAGGGAAGCGCTGCGCGGTTTCCAGGCCTCGATCGGCACGCCCGCCGACGGATTTGCCACTTCCGACATGCTGGAGCGCCTGAGAGGGCGATAGGACCCCAAAAATCACCCAAATACCGCTATTTGGCCGCCGCCTTGACGACCTGGGCGGATGCCCGATCCATGCTGGAAAATATGCCCGCTTGAGGCCCGATTCCGGTAGTATGGCGTTGTCCTCAAAATCCATTTCGACCGAGCTTTGATGCCGAAGCCAAAGTCCTTCCTGCGCATGTTCACCGAGAGCGGCCCGCTGGTCGCGCTCGCGGTTGTGATCGCGCTGCTGGTCGGGATCGCCGGCCCCGCCTCGGCGCAGTTCTTCGGCTTTCCGGGCTTTGGCGGTCCACCGCAGCGCTCGGCGCCGCGCAACAATGGCGGCGGCTGGTTCGGCGGGGATTTCTTCGCTCCCTTCCAGCATGCGCCGCCGCAGCAACAACAGCAGCAACAGGCGCCGCGTCAGGATTTTTCGCGAGCGCCACCGCCGGCGAAGCGCGACACGGCGCCGGAGCGCAACGTGCTGGTGCTTGGCGATGCCATGGCAGACTGGCTCGCCTATGGCCTCGAGGACACCTATTCCGAACAGCCCGACATGGGCGTGATCCGCAAGCACAAGACCGTGTCCGGCCTGATCAAATACCAGCCCAAGGGCGAGCCCTCCGATTGGGCCGCCGCCGCGCGGAGCATCCTCGCCACCGAAAAAGCGGATGCGATCGTGGTGATACTCGGTCTCAATGACCGCGTTTCGATCCGCGAGCCTGTCGTCGACAAGAAGGACGACAAGAAAACCGAGAAGAAGGACGCCAAGCCTTCGGATGGCGCCGCCAAGCCGGACGACAAGCCGGTCGATGCCGAATTATCGCCGGAGGATGCCGCCGACGCGCCGCAGGCCGCGGCGCCCGAGCGCAGCGCGCGTTCGGCAAACGGCGTCTATGAATTCCGCGACGAACGCTGGGTCGAGCTCTACAACAAGAAGATCGATGAACTGATCGGCGTGCTGAAGAGCAAGGGCGTGCCGGTGTTGTGGGTCGGCCTGCCGGCGATCCGCGGCCAGAAGGGAACATCGGACATGCTGTTCCTGGATTCGCTGTACCGGGACAGCGCGGCCAAGGCCGGCATCACCTACGTCGATGTCTGGGATGGCTTCGTCGACGAGGCCGGTCGCTTCATGCAGAAGGGCCCGGATTTCGAAGGCCAGATTCGCCAGCTCCGCACCTCGGACGGCGTCTTCTTCACCAAGGCCGGCGCGCGCAAGCTGGCGCACTATGTGGACCGCGAGGTGACGCGGCTGCTCGCCCGCTCCACACCGATCGCGCTGCCGACCGAGCCGGCGACTCCTGACGCCAGTGCTACGCCCGGCCAGCCTGCGCGGCCATTGGCGGGACCAATTGTGCCGCTGGTCGCCTCCTCCGTCGGCACCGATCAGTTGCTCGGCGGCCCCGGCTCGCGTCCAGCCGCGGTCGATCCGCTCACGGCACGAACCCTGGTGAAGGGCGAACCGCTCGCGCCACCCGCCGGCCGCGCCGACGATTTTGCCTGGCCGCGCCGCGAAATCGGTCGCGAGCAGGCCAAGGGAGAAACGCCGGTTGCCGCGACCACCCCCGAGGGGACTGGCGCAGGTGCGGGCGCCGGAACAGCGCCGGCGGCGACGGCCGCAGCTCCCGCGCCGCCAAAGCCGGCAGCGCAGAAGCGTGTGTTCCGGCCGGCCCAGCCCAATCCGCCGCCTGCCTCGACCTTTGGCGATTTCTTCGGCTTCGGCTCGCCGCCTGCCACCGGGCCGCGTCAGCAGACAGCGCCGCCGCGGCCGCCGGCCTCGATCGTTCCACGTCCACCGGCGGATGTCGGACGATCCGCGGAAGCGCCGTTCGGCAATTTCATGAGATGGTGACGGCAGTCATTCCAAAGATAGGGTGGACAAAGGCAAGCGTGCCCACCATCGCGAGCGGAATGTTAGGCGGTGGGCACGCTTCGCTTTGCCTGCCCTACCCGGCGCCCTGGAACGACGGCTAATAGCGCCAGCGCGGTGGCGGACGGCGCGGCGGCCGCGACAGCAATAGCCCGAGCGCCAAACCGAGGCCGCCGGCAATCAGCAAGGCGCCGATCGGATTGTCCTGCACGGTCTTGGTCAGCGCCTGCTGGCCGCTTCGAACGGTCTCGCCGCGATTCTCGTAAGCATCCCTGGCGTAGTTGACGGCGGTGTCCGCGGCGTCGTGCGCGGCATCCTTGGCTTGGCCATAGAGATTCTGCACCGTGCCGGCGGCTTCGCGCGCGCGGCCTGATGCTTCCGTCTTGCTGTCACCGGCCATTTCACCGACGGTGCCTTCCGCCTTGCCGGCAAACTCCTTGGTGGCACCAGCGATCCGATCAGTATCCATCGCGGTCACTCCTCTCCGTTTCCGGGAAAGTAACCGGCGAGCCCAGCCGCGGTTCCTGCGCCTACAAAATCAACCCGCCGTCGACGACGATGGTCTGGCCGATGATGTAGGCGGCGAGCGGCGAGGCCAGGAACAGCGCGGCACCCGCCATGTCTTGCGGCGTGCCGAGCCGCCTCAGCGGAATCCGCTCCAGCGCGCCTTCGAGCCGCTTCGGGTTCGCCGTCGTCACCTTGGTCATCTTGGTATCGACCAGGCCCGGTGCGATGCCATTGACGCGGATGCCATCCTCGGCCCAGGCCTCCGCAAGCGTCCGCGTTAGCCCGACCGCGCCGGTCTTCGAGGCGTTGTAGGCGGGATTTCCCATCGTCGAATGATAGGCGGCGGTCGAACTGACGATGATGAGCGAGCCCTTGCTCGCGCTCAGCATCGCCTGGAATTTGGTCGCACACGCCATCAGGCTCATGAGGTTGACTTCCATGACCTTGCGAAAGCCCTCCATCTCGAACTCGCCGCGGCGGTAGATCACCGCGCCTTGCGCCAGCACCAGCACATCGAGCCGGTCGAAGGTCGGCTTGAATTGCTCGATCGCACGAGCGTCGCCGACGTCGAGCTGCGAGTATTCCAACCCGTCCAGATGCGAACCTTCCTCTGCCGAATAGTCGCTCGCCTTGGCGCGCGTGCCGCAGACATGCACGCGCGCGCCCTTGGCGCGGAATGCTTGCGCGATGCCGTTGCCGATGCCGCTGGAGCCGCCCACCACGAGAACCTGCCTGCCGCTGAAATCGAGCTCGTTCATCGCACGCTTTCTCCCTTGCTTCTTGCTTGTTTGACCTGTCTGCGGATCGATGCCAGCCTTGTCAATCCTGCAACCTGTTCCCTCCATCCCACTGGTCACACGATGTCCGAATTCAAACAGCTCAGCCGCTCGGTGAAAGGCTTGACCGTTCTCGTCACCGGCGCCGCCAGCGGCATGGGCCGGGCCACCGCGCTGGTGTTCGCCGCTGAGGGCGCCAATGTCGCCGTCACCGACATCACCTCCGAAGGCACGGAGGCGGTTGCGCAGGAGATCGGCAAGAGCGGAGGGACGGCAAAGGCGTGGGCGCTCGACGTCGCCGATCGCAATGCAATCCCGGCCGTGATTAACGGCGTCGCCGCGCATTTCGGCGGGCTCGACATCCTCGTCAACAACGCCGGTATCTCCGTGCGCGTCGCAATCGACGACGACGGCTATGATGACGCGTGGGCCAAGGCGATCGCGGTGATGCTGACCGCGCATCAGCGCATCATCCGCGCCGCTTTGCCGCATTTGCGAAAATCGAAATGCCCGCGCATCGTCAATATCGCTTCCACCGAGGCGCTCGGCGCTACCGCATTGCACAGTCCTTATTCCGCGGCGAAGGCCGGCGTCACCGGGCTGACACGCTCGCTTGCCGTGGAACTGGGCCGCGAGGGCATCACTGTGAACTGCATCTGCCCGGGCCCGATCCGCACCGGGATTACCGACCGGATTCCGGAAGAGCATAAGACGATCTATGCCAAGCGCCGCACAGCGCTCGGCCGCTATGGCGAGCCGGAGGAGGTCGCGCACATGACCTTGAGCCTGTGCCTGCCGGCGGCGTCGTTCCTGACTGGCGCGGTGATCCCGGTGGATGGCGGGCTGATGGCGCGAAATGCGTGATGCGCTGCAACGTGTCCGGGCCGCCGCGTGCAAGGGGCCATGCGCCGGCGCCGCGTTGACTTGGCAACGTCACAGGATAGCCTTTCCTCAAACGAAGCGGAAAAACCGCCTGCACATGAGGAGAGAACGCCATGGCCATCGCGATCCGGCAGCTTCATCCGCATTTTGTCGGTGAGGTCACAGGCCTCGATCTGCGAAAGCCGCTGACCAGGCAGGAAGCGATCGAAGTCGAGGCGGCGATGGACAAATACGCCGTGCTCGTCTTCCACGACCAGGACATAACAGACGAGCAGCAACTGGCCTTTGCGCTGAACTTCGGCGAGCGCGAAAACGCGCGCGGCGGCAACGTGACCAAGAAGGCGGATTATCGCCTCTCCTCCGGGCTGAACGACGTCTCCAACCTCGGCAAGGACGGCAAGCCGCTACCCAAGGATCACCGCACCCATCTGTTCAATCTCGGCAACTGCCTGTGGCATTCCGACAGCTCGTTCCGGCCGATTCCGGCGAAATTCTCGCTGTTGTCGGCGCGGGTGGTGAACCCGAAGGGCGGCAACACCGAATTCGCCGACATGCGCGCGGCCTATGACGCGCTGGACGAGGAGACCAAGTCTGAAATCGAGGACCTGATCTGCGAGCACTCGCTGATGTATTCACGCGGCTCGCTGGGCTTTCTCGACTATAGCGACGAGGAGAAGGAGATGTTCAAGCCGGTGCTGCAGCGCCTGGTGCGGACCCATCCGGTGCATCGCCGCAAGTCGCTCTATCTCTCGTCGCACGCGGGCGCGGTGCGCGGCATGAGCATGCCGGAGGGCCGGCTGCTGCTACGCGACCTCACCGAGCATGCGACCCAGCCTGAATTCGTCTATGTCCACAGGTGGAAGCTGCACGACCTCGTGATGTGGGACAATCGCCAGACCATGCATCGCGTCCGCCGCTACGACCAGTCCCAGCCGCGCGACATGCGCCGCGCAACCGTGGCCGGCACCGAGCCGACCGTCGCGCAGCAGGCGGCGGAGTAGCTGTTGTACGCAATCAACCCTCGTCATGCGCGGGCTTGACCCGCGCATCCATCACCTCTTCAAGAACGCAATTTTTGACCGATGGATTGCCGGGTCAAGCCCGGCAATGACAGCCTCACGCGTGGCCAGCTTCGTTCGAGAGCATGCCGACGTCGATGCCTATCTTGCGCAGGGCGCGGTCGTATTTGTCCTCGACGTCGTCGCCGAAGATCAGATCCGAATCGGCGTCGCAATGCAGCCAGCCATTGTGCTGGATCTCGTTTTCGAGCTGCCCCGGGGCCCAGCCGGCATAGCCCAGGGCCAGGATCGCATGCCTGGGGCCGGAGCCCTTGGCGATCGCCTTCAGGATGTCGACGGTCGCGGTCAGGCAGATATCGTCGTCGATATTCAGCGTCGCATCCTGGATGTAGAAATCGCTGGAATGCAGCACGAACCCGCGGCCGGTATCGACCGGGCCGCCCTTCATCACCTTCATGGTCTCGGCATTTTCCGGCAATTTGATCTGGTCGGCCTTCTGGATGATGTCGAGTTGCACCAAGAGCCCCGGGAAATCGATGCTTCCGGCCGGACGGTTGACGATGATGCCCATCGCCCCCTCGGCGGAATGCGCGCACATGTAGATGACGGAGCGCTCGAAGCGGGGATCGCTCATAACCGGCATGGCGATCAGGATCTGGCCGTCGAGATAACCGCTGCCCGACGAATTGTCGCCGACGCCGGCCACCTTGCCGCGGGCGGTCTTTGGTGCTTTGCCTTCAGGAGTCATCTGAAAGGCCTCCATGCTGATTTGATATCCTGATATTGGGTGAGGCTTCTGTCAATCAAGCAGAGCGCCGTATTCGCGCCATCCATCACACGCAATTCAATGGTTTACGCAATAACCAGCCGGTAAAGACGTTCCATGATCGCCATAGTTCCCATGCGGGTTGCGCTCGGCCTGCTAGCCACTCTTTCAGTCGTCTGGCCTGCGACGGAGGTACATGCCGAGGATTCCTCGCCCTGGCAGCGGGACGCCCATTCGGCGGTACGGCTGCTTGCAGGTTCGCGTAGCGGCGCGGTTTTGCTAGGCGGTATAGCCATCCAACTCGAGCCCGGTTGGAAAACCTATTGGCGTACCCCCGGCGATTCCGGTGTGCCGCCGCGTTTCGATTTCTCGAAGTCGGAAAATGTCGACGCGGTGACAGTGTTGTGGCCGGCGCCGATGAAATTTGACGACGGCGCCGGCGGCACCTCGCTCGGCTACAAGCACCAGGTGGTGCTGCCGCTTCGGATCGTCGCCAAGAGTGCGGACAAGCCGCTGACGCTGCGGGCCAACATTAACTATGCGGTGTGCGAGAAGCTGTGCATCCCTGTGGAGACCAGCGTCGAGCTTGCTTTTGCGAGCGTCGCCTCCACCGAGGACGGCGCGCTGTCGTCCGCGCTCGACACCGTGCCGAAGCCGGCCAATATCGGCGATCCCAACCCGGTGACGATCCGCGACGTCAAACGCAGCGGCAAGGCGACCGTGCTGGTCGATGTCGCCGCGCCCGAAGGCAAGGACGTCAGCCTGTACGTCGAGGGACCGACGCCGGACTGGGCCCTCCCGGTGCCGAAGCTCGAGCCGAACTCGCCACCCGGGGTGAAACGGTTCTCCTTCGAGCTCGACGGCCTGCCGCCGGGCGCCAATCCGGACGGCGCCGCGCTGAAATTGACCCTGGTCGGCGGCGACCGCGCCTACGAGTTCAACACCAATCTGGAGTGATTAGGAATTTGTAACCCGGGGACAGTGGCCCCGCGCTGAAAGACGGGCCCGGATTGCGCGGAGCCTGTCATCGGGCGCGTATCGCGCGACCCGTTGGCTTCCATCCGGGCTATGGTTTCACCGTTATCCACCCAACCCATTCTTAACGTTTCGTTGATAGTTCAGGGCCCCTGTCGCAAACGCGCGGCATTTTGGGAATTTTCGCCTTGGCCGTGATGGACGCCCAATCCGCAACCGCTTCGCCCACGGGCATGATGGCGCGTATGCGCGGCCTGATCGGCGGCTCCGGCGAGGCATCTGTCACGCGGCGGCTCGCGGGGACGATCTTCGTCATCCGCGTCGTCAGCGCCGTCGCCGCCTATCTCTCGCAAATCCTGCTCGCGCGCTGGATGGGCAGCTCGGACTATGGCGTCTATGTCTATGTCTGGACCTGGGTGCTGCTGCTCGGCAGCATGATGGATTTCGGCATTTCGGCCTCGGCGCAGAAGCTCATTCCGGAATACCGCACGGCAGGCGAGCACGCGCTATTGCGCGGTTTTCTGTCCGGCAGCCGCTGGCTGACTTTTGCGGTGTCGACCGCGGTCTCGCTGCTGCTCGCAGGCCTCGTCAAGCTGCTGTCGCCATGGATCGGCATGGACACGGTCGTGCCGCTTTATATCGGCTGCCTGACGCTGCCAGCGTTCGTGGTCGCCAATACCCAGGACGGGATTGCCCGGTCGCATGACTGGATGCGGCTCGGCCTGATGCCGCAATTCATCGTGCGCCAGGGACTGATCATCGGCTTCACCGCGGGCGCCGTCGTGCTCGGCTTCGATCTCGGCGCCACCGCCGCGATGCTCGCCAGCGCCGCGGCGGTGTGGATCGCCATGATCGGCCAGATGCTGGTGCTGAACCGCCGCCTCGCGGCCCACGTCGAGCCGGGCGAGAAGGCCTACGACATCAGCGGCTGGCTTGCGGTCTCACTGCCGATCCTGCTGGTCGAAAGCTTTTATCTGCTGCTCTCCTACACCGATGTGCTGGTGCTGCAGCAGTTCCGCTCCTCCGAGGAGGTCGGCGTCTACTTTGCCGTGGTGAAGACGCTGGCGCTGGTGTCCTTCATCCACTACGCGATGTCGGCGACGACGGCGCATCGCTTCGCCGAATACAACGCGCTCGGCGACAAGGCGCGGCTATCGGCCTATGTCGCCCATGCGATCCAGTGGACGTTCTGGCCTTCGCTCGCCGCGACCGTCCTCCTGCTCGCCTTTGGCAAGCCGCTGCTCTGGCTGTTCGGGCCGCAATTCGTCGTCGGCTACGACATCATGTTCCTGGCCGCCATCGGCCTCGTGGTGCGCGCTGCAATCGGCCCGGTCGAACGTCTGCTCAACATGCTCGGCCACCAGAAGATCTGCGCGCTCGCCTACGCGCTCGCCTTCGTCATGAACCTGGTGCTGTGCGTCGCACTGGTACCGCGCTTCGGCGGCCACGGCGCCGCCATAGCGATATCGACGTCGCTGAGCTTCGAGACCGTGCTCTTGTTCTGGATCGTCCGCCGGCGGCTCGGGCTGCACGTGCTGGCGTTCGGGAAGATCGGTTCCGGCTGATAGCAATCCCGGGCCGCGCCACATGTAATCGCAGCGTGACCGCAGCAGACCTGAAAGATCTTCTGGAACGCGTTCAGGCTTGGCCGAGGCTCGCAAGATGAGCTTGCTGCGCCGTTGCGGAGCAAATCGAGAGTGAACTGCGAGGCGACGCCTATGTCGTCACTTGCGGCAAACTGTGCGCGATCGACGACGCCATAGCCTCGATCGATGCCGACGACTTTGCGACCGACCGCGAAGTGGAGCGAAGCGAAGCAATCCGTAGCGCCGCAAGTGGAGGCATGGATTGCTTCGCGGAGCCTGTCATCGGGCGCGCGTTCGGGCGACCCGTTGGCTCGCAATGACGAAGGCTGTCATTCCGGGGCGATGCGAAGCATCGAGCCCGGGCTGACGGTGGAGAGTGTAGCGGCTAATTCGTCGGCATCACGTAGGCGTAGATGCGGCCGCGGGAGACCGGGGCTTCGCGGACGCGGTTGCCGTTGTTGCCGGAGATCATGATCGGATTTCCCTTGGCATCGATGCCGGTGATGATGCCGACATGGCCGCCGCGGCGTCCCCGCGACATCACGGCGATGGCACCGACCTGCGGGCCGGAGACTCGCTGCCCGTAACGGGCGAACGAACTCGCCATGTCGGAGCCGGTGCCGCGATAACCCGAATGCTGCAGCACCATGTTCATGAAGCGCGCGCACCACAGGCTGCCGCGGCTGGTCGGGTTGCCGCCGAGGTGACGGCGGGCTTCATCGACGATGTTCGACGAACCGAAGCTTGCCGCCTGCTGAGGCTCCGGCGACAGACTCGCATTGCTGTCGGCAAGGCCTTGCGCCTGCATCTGTGCGACGCCGCGCTCAAAGCGCGAGACGCGGACCCTGCGCCAGTGGTGAGCGCGGGCATGGTGATGCTTGGCATGATGACCGGCATGATAGGCCCTGGCGTGGCGCCCTGCGCCGTGATGAGGCCGTGCCGAAGCGGGAGAAATAGAAGCGACGATAACCGTCGAACACAACGCCAGCGCCAGAACTCGAAGCAACCGGCGGAACGCACGCAACTGAACCATACTTCCCATTTTTTCCTTCTGTTACACCCCCGTTTTCCAGGTGCGCCCGTCTGTGGATGACATCTGGATGACAGCCGCAGCGCGTTTTGTGCCGCTCAATGTGGCAAGACAAAGATGTCGTGCCGCGCTGCGGCGAAAAATTGCGGGACGATTTCGCGAACATTTGGCGGCGAAAAAGAAACGATGCCGCCGCATTGCAGCCGTGAAGGTTAATTGCAATCTTGCCGCGCAGGCTCACAAGAAGGAAAAGGTTAAAATGCCCTATGCCGTCGCCAAGGATAATGTCCGCCTCTATTTCGAAGAGGTTGGGAGCGGAACGCCGATCATCTTCCTGCACGAGTTCGCGGCCGATCACACCAATTGGGAGCCGCAGATGCGTTATTTCTCGCGCGGCCACCGCTGCATCGCCTATTCCGCGCGCGGCTACACGCCCTCCGACGTCCCGCCATCGGCCGAGGTCTACAGCTACAAGCATTTCTACACCGATGCGCTCGCGGTGCTCGATCATCTCGGCATCGCCCGCGCGCATTTCGTCGGGCTGTCGATGGGCTCCTATTCGTCGCTGCAGGTTGCGCTGAATGCGCCCGAGCGCGTGATGTCGATGACGCTCGCAGGCGTCGGCTCCGGCTCAAGTCTCGAACACCTCGACGCCTTCCGTGCGCAATGCCGGGCCAATGCCGAGCAGTATGAGACGATTGGATCGGAAGCGGTCGCCAAGGTGACGCGCGAGGCGCCGGGCCGGATTCCGTTCCTGGTCAAGGATCCGCGCGGCCATGCCGACTTCTATGCCGCGCTCGCGCGCCACGATGCCAAGGGCTCGGCCAACACCATGCGCAGCTTTCAAGGCGGCCGGCCCTCGATCTACACCATGGCGGAAGCGATTGGACGCGTGCCGACGCCGGCGCTGATCATCTGCGGCGACGAGGACGACAATTGCGTCGAGCCGAGCCTGTTTTTGAAGAAGCATTTGCCCGCGGCGGGGCTGACGTTCTTCCCGAAATCGGGACACGTGCTCAATCTCGAGGAACCCGCGCTGTTCAACGAGATGGTCGAGCGGTTTATTGCGTTGGTGGAAGCGGGAAGGTGGCTGCCGCGCGATCCCAGGTCGATGGTGTAACCGTCATTCCGGGGCACGCGAAGCGTGAACCCGGAATCCATTCATCTACGTGTTTTGCGGCGCAATGGATTCCGGGCCTGCGCCTTCGGCGCATCCCGGAATGACGAGGGGAGGTGCTCGCGGCAACAGTTTAGCCTGTCATTCCGGGGCACGCGAAGCGTGAGCCCGGAATGCATCGAGCCGCAGAGTTCGTGGAGGAAATGGATTCCGGGCTCGATGCTTCGCATCGCCCCGGAATGACGGAGGAGAGGTCTTCCGGAATGACGGGGAGAGTACTCAGCGTCCCTTCCCGCCCCTGCTCAGCAGGAACACACCCTGCTCGCCGAACATGTTCCAGACCCACCACGGCAGGTTCAGCGGCACCGGGCGGCCGTAGAGGTCGAGCGCGACGGCGCGCTCCATCTTGACGTGGATCTCGTCGCAGAGCTGCACGAAATCCTTGATGGTGCAGAAATGAATGTTGGGGGTGTCGTACCAGGTGGCCGGCAGATTTTCGGTGCGCGGCATGTGCCCGCCGATCAAAAGCTGCAGCCGCATCTTCCAGAAACCGAAATTCGGGAACGAGACGATGGCGCGGTGGCCGATGCGCAGGAGATTTTCCAGCACAGCCTTCGGCTGCCGCGTCGCCTGCAGCGTCTGCGACAGGATTACGTAGTCGAACGCATCGTCGGGATAGTTGCCGAGGTCGGTGTCGGCGTCGCCCTGCACCACCGCGAGTCCCTTGGCGACGCAGTGGTTGACGCCTTCGCGCGACAGCTCGATGCCGCGGCCATCGATGCCGCGACTCTCCAGAAGCTGCAACAGATCGCCGTCACCGCAGCCGACGTCGAGCACGCGCGACCCGGGCTCAACCATTTCGGCGACGAGAAGATGGTCCGGACGAAGGCTCGTGCTCGCCTGCGGCGCCAAGCCGGGCAGCGGCAGAGTTTGCTCCTGAAGCGCCATCACTTAAGCCCCCGCATCGCCAAGGCCACGCGACTTACCCGCCGAGTGCAGGAAGGCGCGCGAGATGTCGAAGAATTCGGGCACATCGAGCAGGAAGGCGTCGTGACCCTTGTCGGTCTCGATCTCCGCGAACGAGACCCGCGCGCTGGAGGCATTCAGCGCGTGCACCAGCGCCCGCGCCTCCGAAGTCGGAAACAGCCAGTCGCTCGTGAACGATACTACGCAGAAGCGGGTCTCGACGCCGCGGAACGCCTGCGCCAGCACACCATTGTGGTCGGCGGCGATGTCGAAATAGTCCATCGCGCGCGTCAGATAGAGATAGCTGTTGGCATCGAAGCGCTCGACAAAGGACGAGCCCTGGTAGCGCAGATAGCTCTCGACCTGGAAATCGGCATCGAAGGAGAATGTCGGCAACTCGCGATCCTGCATCCGCCGCCCGAACTTGCGATGCAGCGCCGCGTCAGAGAGATAGGTGATATGCGCGGCCATCCGCGCGACCGCGAGCCCGCGATGCGGATGCGTGCCCTGGTCGACATAGCTTCCGCCACGCCAATCCGGATCGGCCATCACGGCCTGCCGGCCGAGCTCATGAAAGGCGATGTTCTGCGCCGAATGCCGCGTCGAGCAGGCGATCGCGAGCGTCGAGAACACGCGCTCCGGATAGGCCGCCGCCCATTGCACCGCCTGCATGCCGCCCATGGAGCCGCCGACCACCGCGAACAGCGTCTCGATGCCGAGTTGGTCGATCAGCATCGCCTGCGCACGCACCATGTCAGGGATGGTGATGATCGGAAAATCCAGGCCCCATACCTTGCCGGTCGCAGGGTTCAGCGAGGCAGGGCCAGTCGAACCCATGCAGCCGCCAAGCACGTTGGAGCAGATGATGAAGTATCTGGAGGTGTCGAGCGGCCGGCCGGGGCCGACCATGGTCTCCCACCAGCCAGGCTTGCCGGTCACCGGATGCAAATTGTTGACATGCTGGTCGCCGGTCAGGGCGTGGCAGACCAGAATGGCGTTGGAGCGCTCGGCATTGAGCTCGCCATAGGTCTGATAGGCGATCTGGAATGGCGCAAGGTCAATGCCGCAGTCGAGCTTCAACGGCTGATCCATGCCGAACTTCGCCACCGGCGAGGACGGATGATCGGCCTCATGGGCGCGATCCTCACCCTGAATCGACGGACTCTTGATCGACTGCACCTTGGTCATTTGTGGCGCCTTCCTCCGACGCGGAGGTCCCGGACAGAAATCAGGCCATGAAAAACCCGGCCTGAACAAAGGTCCGGCCGGGATCGATCTGTCCCCGGCCTGTTTAGCGAATTCTTTAACGTGGCTGCAAGCCGGCCGGCTCAAATGACCACGGAGTGCTGGGAAAGTAGTCCCTTACCCGGCCTGCGTCAAGGCAAGTGGGGCCGTTAACCTAACCGTGACCTTTAGGCCGAGCTTGCGCCATCTGGCCCCATGGGACAGAACGGGGGCTCGCACTTTCTCCCTCTCCCCGCCCTTGCGCGGAGAGGGTTGGGGTGAGGGGCTCTCTCCGCGAACACGGTACCAGACGGATTCGCGGAGGCTCCCCCTCACCCGAAATTCAAGCTGCGCTTGAATTTCGACCTCTCCCCGTAGGCGGGGAGAGGTGAAGAGTCTGCTTGCTGATTGAAGAGAAACGACGGGCCCTAGCATGTCAAAACCGCCTCCGGCGCCGCCTTCGCTGGCCGAGCTGCGCAAAGAGATCGACGCGATCGACGAGCAGGTTCACCGCCTCTTGATGGCGCGTGGCGACATCATCGACCGCCTGATCAGGGTGAAGCAGACCCAGGAAGTCGGCTCCGCATTCCGGCCGGCGCGCGAGGCCTCCATGATGCGCAGCCTGGTCGAGCGCCATCGTGGCATCCTGCCGCTCGACACCATCGAGAGCATCTGGCGCGTCATCATCTCGACGTTCACCTATGTGCAGGCGCCGTTCTCGGTGCATGCCGATGTCTCGGTCGGCGAATCCATGATGCGGGATTCGGCACGCTTCCATTTCGGCTTCGTGGTGCCCTACGTCTCGCATTTCAGCGCGCAGGCGGCGGTCGAAGCGGTGGCGAAATCGAAGGGCGACCTCGCGCTGGTGTCGGCCATTTCCAGCCGCACGCCATGGTGGATCGACCTCGAGGCCGAGGGCGCGCCGAAGATCATCGCGCGATTGCCGTTCCTGGAGCGCGCCGATCATCCCGCGGCGCTGCCCGTGTTCGTGATCTCGCGCGTCGCTGACGATGCGATGGTGACCGAAGTCGAGATGTGGAGCGTGCGCGTTTCCGGCTGGAACGCCGAGATCGCCCGCGCGCTGGCCCCGCTCGCCGAGATCGTCGCGGTGCCGGATACGGCCTTCGACGGCGCGGCGCTTTTGGTATCGGTCGCCGGCCGCGGCTTCGAGGAGATCAAAATGGCCCTGATCCGCGCCGGGGCCTCGGTGCGCTCATCGGCCCTCGTCGGCAGCCACGCAACGCGCTATACGGTGCCCCCCGCCCCTACAATCCGGAGCTAGAGAGTTAGAGATGTCCCGCCCCGTGCCGAATACCGGCATCCTCGATATTGCGCCCTACACCCCCGGCAAGAGCCCGGTGGCGGAACCGGGGCGCAAGGTGTTCAAGCTTTCCGCCAACGAAACGCCCTTCGGTCCCTCGCCGAAGGCGATCGAGGCCTATAAGCACGCCGCCGAACATCTCGAGGACTATCCGGAAGGCACCTCAAAGGTGCTGCGCGAGGCAATCGGCCGCGCCTATGGCCTCGACCCGAGCCGCATCATCTGCGGCGCCGGTTCGGACGAAATCCTCAACCTGCTCGCCCACACCTATCTGTGCGAGGGCTCGGAGGCGATCTCCACCACCCACGGCTTCCTGGTCTATCCGATCGCGACCAAGGCGAACGGCGCCAAGAACGTGGTCGTGCCGGAGACCGACTACACCGCAAGTGTCGATGCGATCCTTGAGGCGGTCACGCCGCGGACCAAGCTGATCTGGCTCGCCAATCCGAACAACCCGACCGGCACCTATCTGCCGTTCGACGAGGTCAAGCGCTTGCGCGCAGGCCTGCCGTCGGACGTGCTCCTGGTGATCGACGCCGCCTATTCGGACTACGTGGTGCGCAACGACTATGGCCTCGGTCTCGAACTGTGTGCGACGACCGAGAACACGGTGATGACCCACACCTTCTCCAAGATCCACGGGCTCGCGGCGCTCCGCGTCGGCTGGATGTTTGGCCCGGCGCATATCGTCGATGCGGTGAACCGGATTCGCGGCCCCTTCAACGTTTCTACTCCGGCGATGCTCGCGGCGGTAGCCGCGGTCGAGGACACCGCGCATGTCGAGATGTCCAGGGTGCACAACGAAAAGTGGCGGAGCTGGGTGACGGACGAGGTCCGCAAGCTCGGGCTGAAGGTGACGCCGAGCGTCGCCAATTTCGTGCTGATCCATTTCCCGACCGAAAAGGGCAAGACCTCGGCCGATGCGGACGCGTTCCTCACCAAGCGCGGACTGGTGCTGCGTGCCGTGAACAATTACGGCCTGCCGCACGCGCTGCGCATGACCATCGGCACCGAGGAGGCCAACCGCCTCGTGGTCGAGGGCCTGCGCGACTTCATGGATCAGAAGTGAACGCCGCGCCGCACTTTCAACGCATCGCGCTGATCGGCTTCGGCCTGATCGGCGGCTCGATCGCGCGCGGCGCGCGGGCGCAGGGGCTGGTCGGCGAGATCGTCACCACCGCGCGCTCGGAAAAGACGCGCGCGCGGGTCGCCGAGCTTGGCATCGTCGACCGCGTGGTGGAGAACAATGCGGAGGCGGTCAAAGACGCCGATCTCGTCATCCTCTGCATTCCCGTCGGCGCCTGCGGACCCGTGGCGGCGGAGATCGCGCCTTACCTGAAGAAGGGCGCCATCGTCTCCGATGTCGGCTCGGTCAAGGGCGCCATCGTCAGGGACATGGGCCCACATATCCCCGATGGTGTGCACTTCGTGCCCGCGCATCCGGTGGCGGGCACCGAGCACTCAGGTCCCGATTCCGGTTTCGCCGAGTTGTTCATCAACCGCTGGTGCATCCTGACGCCGCCCGAGGGCACTGAGGCGGGCGCGATCGGCAGGCTGCGTGACTTCTGGGCCGCGCTCGGCGCCAAGGTCGAGATCATGACGCCCGATCATCATGACCTCGTGCTCGCGATCACCAGCCATCTGCCGCATCTGATCGCCTACACCATCGTCGGCACCGCCGACGAGCTGGCGCAGGTGACGTCGTCGGAAGTGATCAAATTCTCCGCCGGCGGCTTCCGCGATTTCACCCGCATCGCGGCGTCCGATCCGACGATGTGGCGCGACGTGTTCCTGAGCAACAAGGACGCGGTGCTGGAGATGCTCGGCACCTTCAACGAGGATCTCTCCAAACTGACGCGCGCGATCCGCCGCGGCGACGGCGAAGCGCTGTTCGACCACTTCACCCGCACCCGCGCCATCCGCCGCGGCATCGTCGAGATCGGCCAGGATTCGGCTGCGGCGGACTTCGGCCGGCCGCATGCGAATCTGGAGAAGAAATAGCGCGGGATCTTGTAGCCCGGAGGGAGCCAACGGATCGCGCGAACGCGCGCCCGATGACAGGCTCCGCGCAACCCGGGACAGGTCTATCCGCATCGCGAGCAGACCCCGGGTTGCGCTGCGCTTCACCCGGGCTACGTGAGCTAGAACAATGGCGGGATTTGTCCGACCTTGATCGAGCCTAGCAGCACTGCGCCGTCGACGAAGCGCAGCGGGAAGCTGCGCGCCTTCTTGCCTTCGAGCATGGCTTCGCTGCCGAGCGAATTGATGCTGGCGGCAACGCCGACATTGGCGTTCTGCTTCACCATCTTGCCGAGACCAGGGACCGCGCGGTCGAGCGCGCCGAAGAGATTGTTGAGGTCCTGCGTCTTCACGCCGGGCGCGACGCGGTCGAGCGTTGATTGCGGCACGCCCTCCTCCAGCATCTTCTCGATGCCGAGCGCCGGGATCACGCGCTCGAGGCCGGTGACCGTCATCTGCAATTCGCCTTCGATGCGGCCACTCGCGTTGAGGCTCAAGGTGCCCGCGGAGATCGCGATCATCTCGCCCTGCTGGATGCGCGACTGCACGATCTCGACATGGCCGCCGGCGGCCTGGATCTCGCGGAAGCGCTCCGGCCACGGCTTTGGCGTGAAGTCCTTCAAGCCGGAAATCTTGGTACGGATGTCGGCATCGAACGGCGTTGCCAGCACCGGATGCACGTCCTGCAGGCTGCCGCCGCTGATCTGCAGCGCGGTCTCGATCACCGGATTGTCCAGGGAGGAGCCTTCGGCGAGGCGGCCGTGCAACTCGACGTGGCTGGCGCGGCCGAGCGGCGTCTGCACGGAGCCATTGACGCGGTCGATCGCGGGATCGTCGAACACCAGCGAGCCGCGTTGCGGCACCGCCGGCAGGCCCGCCACGCTGGCGCGCCCCGAGCGCCAGTTGACGGCGAGCTGTGGCTGTGCGCCTCGCTCGGCGAGCGTCGCCGGCGCCTTGAATTCGGCGATCACGCGTGTGGGGTCGTAGACCTGCGCCACCACCAGGATCTCGCCGAGCCGCGCGGTGAACGGCGTTTGCGCGCCGGCCGTCTGCGAGATCAAGGTCACGCTGGCGTCCTCGCAGCTGATCTCGAGACGGAAGGGGTAACCCGCGACCGATCGCTTGCCGCAATCATAGACCCGGCCCGCCTTCGCCTCCTGCGCGCGCCAGGCATCGGCCTGCACCCAGACCTGGGACGAGGCATAGAACCAGAACGCGCTCCACGCCACGGCGAGGATCAGGACGAGGACGGGGGCGGCAAAGAGACGCCAACGCGAGCGCCGGTGCGGCGCGGGGGTCATATCAGGCATGCGGCGACCTCTGGCTGTCAATTTTGGCAAATGTAAGCGGCAAATGCCGGCCGGAGGCCGATGAAACCGCTTCGCTTCGCCCCGCGCTTTTGCTAGCCCTTGCGCCGATGTCCGCGCAACTCCTCTCGCCGCCCGAATCAGGTGACAGCGACCTCTGGGTATTCGGTTACGGCTCGCTGATGTGGAAGCCGGGTTTCGACTTCGAGGAACAGGTGCAGGCGCGGCTGATCGGCGAGCATCGCGCGCTCTGCGTGTATTCCTTCGACCATCGCGGCACGCCGGAAAAGCCGGGGCTGGTGCTCGGGCTCGACCGCGGCGGCGCCTGCCGCGGCATCGCGTTCCGCGTCGCGGCGAAGCGGCGCAGCGAGACCATCGCCTATCTGCGCGGCCGCGAGCAGACCACCAACGTCTATCGCGAGGTGCACCGCTCGGTGTGGCTCGAGGACGACCCGCGGTCACGGGTGGCCGCGCTGACTTACGTCGTAGACCGCAGCCATGTGCAGTACGCCGGCCGGCTGACGCTGGCCGACCAGCTCCGCTACGTGCAGCAGGGCCACGGCCGCTCGGGCAACAACCGCGACTATGTGTTGTCGACGGTGCTCGCGATCGAGAAGCAGGGTTTTCGCGATCCGCAGTTGCACAAGCTCGCGACGATGCTGCACGACGCGCATCCCATCGAGCTGCCGCTGCAGGAAGGAACGTAGCTAAAGCGGGATGGCTCTTGTTTCAATCGGCGTGGCAGCGTTTGCCCACCTCTCCCATAGGGAGAGGTCGCGCGAAGCGCGGGTGAGGGGTCGCGGTCCATCGTTAGAGCCGCGGCCCCTCACCCGATTTGCTGCGCAAATCGACCTCTCCCCGACGGGGAGAGGTAAGGCACCTCCGACGTGGCGCCAACTCGACCTGATCTCATCATGCTCTACAGCTTCGCCTTCGCGGTATCGGGCACGGCGCCGAACAATTGCGCCTGCTCGGCGCGCGCGGCCTCGACGATACGGTCGGTGGCGCCCTCGATCGACTCGCGCAGCCGCGTCATGAACTCGTCGCGCCGCAAACCCGCCGGCAGCGGATCAAGGAATTCGACCACCAGCGTCCCAGGATAGCGCATGAAGGTGCGGCGCGGCCAGAACAGGCCGGAGTTGAGCGCGACCGGCAGGCACGGCACGCCGCTCTCGGCATAGATCTGCGCGACGCCAGTCTTGTAGCTCGGCGGCGCGCCGACCGGCCGCCGCGTGCCTTCCGGAAAGATCACGAGCTGGCGGCCGCGCTTCACTTCAGCCGCCGCGCGGCGCAGCGTCTTCACCAGCGAGCGCGGTCCGCCGCCGCGATCGATCGCGATCATGCCCGCCTTGATCAGGAACTGGCCGAACACCGGGATCCAGGTCAGCTCGCGCTTGAGCATGTAGAGCGGGTGGTCGAAGAAGCGCAAAAGCTGGAACGTCTCCCACATCGACTGGTGCTTGGCGGCCACGATCAAGGGCCCTTTCGGAATCTTCTCCACCCCTCGGAATTCGACCCGGATGTTGCAGACGACGCGCATCAGGAACAGCGTCGCGCTCGCCCACCATGCGGCCAGCGTCATCATCGCCCGGCGCGGCAACACGATGGTCGGGATCGCGATGATGCTTAAGCTCACCAGCACGAGATAGAACAGCACGTTGAAGATGAGCGAGCGCACGAAGATCGAAGACATCGAATTCCCGAACACGAGTTGGTCTGGTCAGTTCACCTGCGCGGTCGCGGGCCGGCGCGGCGCCTGCGCGCCGCCGGGTTGATCCAGGAATTCCGGCGTCAGGTCGAGACCGATTCTAGCCAGCCGCACCCGCACCTCCGCCGCGACATATTTGACGTATTCCGATAGCAGGAGGCGCAGCGTTCCGCCACTCATCCACCAGGGTTCGTCGCGCCATTTATCGCCGATCACCACGAACGGGATCAGCTCGACATCCGGCATCGCGTGCGACAGTTCGACGATCGCACGCGGCATGTGGTAGTTCGAGGTGACCACGATCAGCGACTTGAAGCCGCGCTCACGCGCCCAGCGCCGCGTCTCCGCGGCATTGCTCCTGGTATTGACCGCGGAGCGGTCGAGATCGACGCAGCACCTGAGCAGTGCCTGATTGCTCTCGGGCAGCGAGCGGGAAATATCGCTCGCCGCATTGGTCGGGTGAACGCCTGAGATCAGCAGCCGCTTGCCGTAGCCGGCCGCCAGCAATTCCACGGCGTCGGAGATCCGCGAGGAACCGCCGGTCAACACCACGATGCCGTCGGCGTTATGCTCGGGCTGGGTTTCGACGCCGCGCAATTGCGACAGGAACGCGACGAAGCCGAACCCCGCGGAGACGAACAGCACCGCCAGCGGCGCGACGATCAGCGCGCGCAGCCATCCGCGCGGCCGCGCTGGCCGGCGCTCTTGCGATCCGTCGTCGAGTTCAGAGCTCATCGGATAATGGCTGTCCTTCCCCGGACGCAATTTTAGTGCGTTTTCGGGCGAAGTGGAGTCCGGCCGTTCCATCAGTCGACATCATCGAGCGTGGCGAACAGCGTCCGCCGTGAGGCCCAGGCCGTGATCGCGGCGATCAATACCGCCTGCAGCGCCAGCACCAGATAGCCGGACGGCCGCAGCGAGAAAGTGCCGAGCAGGGCTGCGAACTGGTCGCCGACCGGGGTGCCCGAGAACCAGCTTGCGATCGATTCGGAGAAGCCGAAGAACAGCATCGCGACGCCGCCGCCGATCAGCCCGCCCTCGAGGCCCAGCATCAGGAAGTGCCGCAGGAAGCGGTTGGCGATGTAGCTGTCGGAGGCGCCGACGAAATGCAGCACCTCGACGATCGGCCGGTTGGCGGCCATCGCGCCGCGCGTGGCGAAGGAGACCGAGATGATCGTCGCGATGATCACGAGGGCCAGAATGCCGATGCCGGCGAACACGGTGGCGCCGCTCATCGAGCGCATGCGCTCGATCCAGGCGCGATGATCGTCGACGCTGGCGCCGGGGGCGGCCTGCGTGACCCGCGCTCGGAGCGCTGTGAGGTCGGGCGTGCCGCCGGGCTGCACCCGCGCCACGATGACGCGCGGCACCGGCAATTGCTCGATCGACAATCCGCTGCCGAGCCAGGGCTCGAGCAGTTTTGCGGATTCCTGCTTGCTGAACGGGCGGACTTCGACGATCCCACCCTGCGTCCGCATCGCCTCCGCCGCCGCTGATGTGTCGCGATCGAGATCGCGGCCGGGAGCCGGGCGGATCTGGATCGTGATCTCGCTTGCGACCTCCGACTGCCACTCGGCTGCGGATGCGCTGACCAGGAGCACCGTGCCCGTGGTCATCGAGGCGAGGAAGGTCATGATCGCCACGACAGCGACCAGCGCGCGGCCGGAGATCGAGGCGCGCGGCACGATCGGCGACATGTTGCGCGCGTTCGCCGACACCTGCGGGCGTTCATGCCCGAGGTCGACGAGCGGCACATGCTCTCGGCCGATCTTATTCATAGATGTGCAGCCGTCCCTGGTGCAGCACCAATCGCCGCGCCTCGTACTGGTCCATCAGCGTGATGTCGTGGGTCGCGATGATCACGGCGGTGCCGGACTTGTTCAACTCGATGAACAGGCGAAGCAGCCGCCGCCCGAGCGTCGGATCGACGCTGCCGGTCGGCTCATCCGCCAGCAGCAGTTGCGGCCGCGAGATCACCGCGCGCGCGATCGCGGCGCGCTGCTTCTCGCCGCCCGAGAGGATCGGCGGCAGCGCATCCATTCGCTCGCCGAGGCCGACCCATTTCAAGAGATCGATCACCTCGCGCCGGTAGCTGGATTCGTCGCGGCCCATCACGCGGAACGGCAGCGCGACGTTCTCATAGGTCGTCATGTGGTCGAGCAGGCGAAAGTCCTGCAGCACGATGCCGATGCGCTTGCGCAGGTTTGCGATCTGGTCCTTGCTCAGCAGCGAAACATCCTTGCCGAACAGATTCACCAATCCGCGCGTCGGCCGCAGCGACAGGAACAAGAGCCTGAGCAGCGAGGTCTTGCCAGCGCCCGACGGGCCGGTGAGGAACTGGAAGGAATGGGCGGGGACGGCGAAGCTGAGGTCGCGCAGAATCTCCGGGCCCAGTCCGTAACGCAATCCGACATTTTCGAACCGAACCAAGCTCTAGCTCCGCTCGACATTGGGTTGGACGTTGGGTTCAACTGGGGCGGCGGCCGGGAACCTCGAACCTTGGCTCAATCCTCGCGCCCGCTTCCGGCTGGGCCGGCGGGCCGAACAAAGCGTTTGTGCTTCGGTTATGGTTTCCGATTCGTTAACGGTCGCCTTGTAGCATCCCGGCGCATCCATGGTGGGGATTGGGCTCCATGCATATCGTTTGCCCGCATTGTACAACATCCTATGCGATCAAGCTGGAGACGTTAGGTCCGGCCGGGCGTACGGTGCGTTGTTCCCGCTGCAGGGAGGTCTGGCTGGCGCGGCCGGAGGATGCCGTCGACATCACGGCGCCGATGCCGGCGATGGCGGCGGCGAACAGGTCCGCCGCGTCCGATGCCGCCGCGGAATGGGAGGCGATGGCGCGGCAGGAGGAGGACGAGCGCACGCCTGTCGTCGACAGCCCCTCGATCTCGGCCGACTGGCCGGCGGACGATGCAGTCCGGCAGGACTGGCCGTCGGTCGCCCGGGAAGACGCCGAGGCTCACGTAGATGCCGAAGCCAAACCCCGCCGCCGGCTGCCAGGACTGTTCAAGCTGCCCACCCTGCCCCGCATCCGCATGCCCGCAACGAGCCTGCCCACCGCCTGCGCGGCGATGGCGGCGCTGATCGTGGCGCTGGTGGTGTGGCGCGGCGACGTCGTGCGCCTGTTGCCGCAGACCGCGCTGTTCTACCGGCTGGCCGGGCTCGAGGTGAATCTGCGCGGGGTGGCGTTCAAGGACGTCAAAGTCAGTCACGAGACAGTGGACGGCAAGCCGGTGCTGGTGATCGAAGGCATGATCGTCGGCGAGACCCGAAAGCCGGTGGAACTGCCGCGGTTGCGCTTTGCGGTCCGGGACGCGCAGGGCGCAGAGATTTATGCGTGGAACACGGTGCTGGAGCAGCCGGTGCTGAAGCCGGGCGAACGCGCCTTTTTCAAGTCCCGCCTTGCCTCGCCGCCCCCGGAAGGGCGCGACATCGATATCCGCTTCTTCAACAAGTGGGATCTGGCGGCCGGCGGCAAGGCTTAGAATACGAGACGTGTCTTGCGAAGGAGGTTAGCTCGATGCCGCGGGTGTTGATCGCCGACGACGAAGATTCGATGCGCTCGCTGGTGGCGCGCGCCATCGCCATGGACGGCCACGAGACCGTCACCGCGCAGGACGGCGCCGCCGCGCTCGAAATACTGGCGCGGGAACAGGGCGCCTTCGATCTGCTGCTCACGGATATCCAGATGCCTGTCATGGACGGGATTGCACTGGCGCTCGCCAGCGCGCGCGATTTTCCGGAGTTGAAGATCCTGTTGATGACCGGCTTTGCCGATCAGCGCGAGCGCGCCTCCGGCCTCAATGCGATCGTGCACGACGTGGTGACCAAGCCGTTCTCGGTCGCCGATATCCGCACGGCGGTGGCGGATGCGCTGTCCGCGCGGAAGGTGGCGTAGAGTTACGCTCTCCGTCATACCCGCGCAGGCGGGGGTATCCAGTAAAGAGCAGTCTCTCGATTGAACTCGGACGTCGCTGGAATACTGGATCGTCCGCCTTCGCGGACGATGACGACGGAGCGGGAGACTCCGAATTAGTAATCCTTCAACAACCGCTCGATGTAGTCGAGTTCGAGCTGCGGCCGCGACGGGTCGGCGAGGCGGCGGCGGAGTTCTTCCAGGATTCGCCGCACGCGCTGCACGTCGATCTCGCCGGGGATCTTGACGGTGTAGTCGTCGCCGAACTCGCGGCCGTGCAAGGGGCGCCCGAGCGGATCGGTCTGGTTGCCGCCGCTCTGCTGCCGGCCGACGCGGTTGCCGGGGCCGTCGCCCGCCTGCTCGCCCTCACCCTGCTGCATCGCCTCGGCGAGGCTCTGCGCGCCCTTGCGCAGCGCATCCAGCGCGCGGCCCTGCGAGTCCACCGCACCATCGGCATTGCCTTCGCCAAGCCGGCCGCTGGCATCGCCCATCGCGGAATCGGCCTGATCGAGCCCGTCCTCGCCGTCGCCCTGATCGCCCTCCTGGCCGCCCTGACCTTGCTGACCTTGCTGGCCCTGCTGTCCTTGTTGGCCGCGCTGGCCCTTCTCGCCACGCTGGCCGGGACCCATGCCGCGCTTGGCGAGCTCTTCCTGCAACTTCTGCAGCCGGTCGCGCAGCGCCTGCTGATCCTGCTGCAGGTCGCCCATGGACTGATCGCCCTGCTTGCCGCGCATGCGGTCGCGCCGCGAATCCTGGCCCTGCTTGAAGGTCTTGTCGCGCAACTGCTGCTGCTTGCGGATCATGTCGCCGAGTTCGTTCAGCGCCTGCTCCATGTCGTTGTCGCCGCTCTGGCCGGGCTGCGCCATCTGCAGGTTCTCCAGCATCTGCTGGAGCTGATCGAGCAACTGCCTTGCCGCGTCCTTATCGCCGGAACGCGACAGCCGCTCCATGCGGTCGAGCATGTTCTTCAGGTCCTGCTGGCTCAGGACCTTGGCGTTGGGATCGAGCGGGCGCGCCAATTGCTGCGGGTTGTTGCGGAACTGCTCGGCGAGCTGGCGCATGAAATTGTCCAGCGCCGCGCGCAGATTGTCGGTGAGCTTCTTGATCTCCTCGTCGCTCGCGCCACGCTCCAGCGCCTGTTTCAAAGCGTCCTGCGCCGCGCGCAGCGCCTTGTCGACGTCGGTGATGTTGCCGTCCTCGATGGTGACGGCAAGCGCCCACAGGCTGGCGACGACCTCGCGCAGCGCGTTGTCGGTATGGGCGGCCTCGAGCTGCCGCGCCACGCTGTGCAGGCCGAGATAGGTGCCGGCCTCGGGCGTGAACATTTCCGGCGCGATCAACAGCGCGTCCAGCGCGGCGTAGACATCGGCGTTCTTGTTGGCGTTGAGCGCGAGAATGCGGCGCTGCTCAATCAGTGCCCGCGCCAGCGGTTTCGTGAACAACCGCTCCGGCAGGCGCATGTTGAACGGTTCGCTCTTGGCCTCATTGCCGGCCTCGTCCTTTGCCGTCAGCGTCAGCGTCACATCCGCGCCGGCATAGGGGTCTTCGCTCAAATCCTTGACGGTCTGGCCGACGCCATTGCGGGTGCGCGCGTTCGGCAGCACGAGCGGGAATTGCGGCGGCTCGAACAGCGGCCGCACCTCTGCCGTCCTGGTTCCGGCATTCCCGGGGTCCTTCGGCGCATCGCCCGGACGCGCGACGAACTGCGCGCGCGCTTCGGTGATGCCGTAATCGTCCTCGAGCCGGTAGGACAATTGCAGCGAGCCGCGCGCCTGGCGCTCGGGATCCTTGGCCAGGGCGATCGACGGCGGACGGTCAGGCGTTGCGGTAAAACGCCACAGCGGCTGGCCGGCCGGCGCGCGGACATGCGCGGTGCCGTCGCCAGCAATCTTGAAATGCCGCTCGTTGGTGCCCTTCGGCGCCTCGCCGCTCGGGGCAACCTCGGTCACGCCGCCGCCGACCACGACGTCGATATTGCCGCCGCTGGAACGCACGAGCAGCGTGCTGCCGGCGGGAACCGCTAATGGCCCGCTCTCGGCGGCAGCCGCTTCCCGGTTCGCCGACGACAGGATGATCGGCGGCTTGCCGGTATAGTTCGGCGGCGTCACCCAGGCATCGACCCGGATATTGGTCGGCGCGAGCACGCCATTCCAATCGAAGGCGGAGGCGAAACGGAGAGAACGCTCATCGCCTGCGGCGATATAGGTGCCGACCAGCATCACGATCACCAGCGCCCGCAGGGCCCAGGGATCATGGATCGGAAGCCGCGGCGACGGCAGGCCGGCACGAATGCGCTTGAGCGAGGCCAGCGTGCGCTCGCGCTGTGCCTGCCACAGCGCCTGCGAGACCGGGTCCTGGCTCGTGAGCGTGTCGCTCAGCGCGGTCGCCGGGCGATGGCGGATGCCGGTGCCGCGATCGAGCCGGCTCAAGCCCTCCTCGCGCGTCGGCCAGTGGAAGCGGACCAGCGGAAGCAGCGCGGAGAGCGCCAGCAGCGCGAACAGGCCCACACCGGCGAGGCGCACCGCAAGCGGCAGCGCCAGCCAGAGTCCCGCCCAGGAGACGACCAGGAACAATCCGATGACGGTCAGAAACCGGGCCAGATGCGGCCATACGCGCTCCCACGCGATCGCGTATTGTGCCCGCTGCAGGGCTTCGTTCAATTTTAGCCGCGCGACGGCGTTATGCTCGCGCGCGGGTTCAGTGGGGTCGCCGCTCAATAAAATCTCCGGGTTGCCCGACACGTCATCTTACCACAAGGGCGGCAATGAGGCACCCGTTCCGTTCCGGCAACCCACACGTGGAATTACGCATAACACGAAGGCGTGACTGCGCGTGAGCGACCCCGTAACGTCGCCGCCACAACCCCAGATCATGATCCGAAATCGGGCCATGATCTCATTTTTGTTCGGGCATGGAAAACCGGTTTCCATCTTTCCGGATCATGCTCTCTGAACTGCATGAGGAAACGTTATGGACCAAAAGACGCACGACAAAGGCCTGGAAATCCGCAAGGCCGTGCTCGGCGAGGCCTATGTCTCCAACGCGCTCAAGAACGTCGACAGCTTCAACAAGCCGTTCCAGGACCTGCTCAACGAATATTGCTGGGGCTCGGTATGGGGCCGCGAGGAATTGCCGCGCAAGACCCGCAGCATGCTCAACATCGCGATGATCTCGATCCTGAACCGACCGCACGAATTGCGCGCGCACCTGAAGGGCGCGCTGACCAACGGCGTCACCCGCGAAGACATCCGCGAGATCCTGATGCAGGTCGCGATCTATGGCGGCATGCCCGCCGCCGTCGACAGCTTTCGTATCGCGCGCGAAGTATTCGCCGAGATCGATAAGGGCTGACGTAGTCAGCTCCTCATGGTGAGGAGGCGCTCTTGCGCCGTCTCGAACCATGAGGCCCCGTCTGTGGCCTCATCCTTCGAGACGCGCGCGTTGCGCGCTCCTCAGGATGAGGAGCATCTCCAGAAATCCGGAGCAAAATCACCATGGAAATTGGATTCATCGGCCTCGGGAACATGGGTTTTCCGATGGCGCGCCGGCTGGTCGAGGCCGGGCATCAACTTACCGTGTTCGATACGCGCAAGGAGGCCGTCGAGCGGCTGACCGCGCGCGGCGCGCTAGCCGCGTCCTCGCCGAAGGCGATCGCCGACCGGGTCGAGACCGTGATGGCGAGCCTGCCCTCGCTGCAGGCCTCGCTCGAGGTCGCGACCGGTGCCGGCGGCGTGATCGAGGGCGAGCGCGTCAAGCGCTTCGTCGATCTCTCGACCGTCGGCTCGCAGATGGCGGTACGCATCCATGACCTGTTGGCGAAGCGCAACATCGTGCAGATCGACAGCCCCGTCAGCGGCGGCGTCGGCGGCGCCGAGAAGGGAACGCTTGCAGTGATGGTCTCCGGTCCGCGCGCGGACTACGAGGTGCTGAAACCGGCGCTCGACGTGATCGGCAAGGTGTTCTTCATCGGCGAGAAGCCGGGCTCGGGGCAGACGATGAAGCTCGCCAACAATTTCCTGTCGGCGACTGCGATGGTTGCGACCTCGGAAGCGGTGGTGATGGGCGTGAAGTCCGGGCTCGATCCGGCCGTGATGATCGATGTCATCAATGCGGGTTCTGGCATGAATACGGCGAGCCGCGACAAGTTTCCGCGCTCGGTGCTGCCGCGCACGTTCGATTTCGGCTTCGCCACCGGCTTGATGGTGAAGGATGTGCGGCTGTGCCTGGACGAGATGAAGTCGCTCGGCCTGTCGATGGAAGTCGCCGAGGCCGTCGGCCGCCTCTGGGAAACCGTGATCCGCGAGACGGGACCGGACTCCGATTTCACCTCCGCGATCAAGCCGGTCGAGAAAGCGGCGGGTGTCGTGGTCGGCGGGACAAAGGGCAGTCACGCAGCGAAGTGAGCCGTGAAGTGAGATGTGGTCCCGGGGCTAGCTGTCGTCCCGGGCTTGCCCCGGCACCCATAACCACAGGGCGTTTGTCGTGGCGCGAGCAAGCGGTTGCAGCGGAGCACACCACAAACACCTGTGGTTATGGGTCCCCGCTTTCGCGGGGACGACAGCGGTGCGGGACGACACCGAACAAGGTGATGCTCGAGCCAAAATAAAGACCGCCTTGCGGCGGTCTTTACGACTTCCATGAAGATGTTTTGTGTCGGTCGTTTTTGTGGCGCCTATCGCGCAAGCGCTATTTTGAGTTGCGACGGCGCCTGACGTACCAATAGACGCCTGCGGCGACGAGGAAGGGAAGGCCAGCGCCAGCGGCCGGGCCCGGCGCGCCACGATACGTTCCCTGGCCGACATAGGTGTAGACCTGGTCGGGAGGGAAGAACAGCGTGGCCGTGAAGTACACACCGGCGGGCACAGCCGCCGCCATCAAGAGGAAAATCGCGAGAACCCAGCCTGGCAATGACATTGTTACACCCCGCTCAGCCGCATTTGATAATATTAATCTCACTCGAATTTAAATACCTGTCAATGAAGATTTAATATTTAAATGGCAGGCATGCGAAAATGACGCAGGCATCTGGGGCAGAAAGTGAAAATACTACGCCCTCTCCGAGACTTATCAGTCACACCGACAAGCAGCGGGCACTGCTCCGCGGCTGTGAGATGGTGTGATCACCGTTCTGTTAAGGCAAAGCTGCGCAGACGCGCCGTCAGAGCCCAAAACGGCTCCCCCAAGCCTCCGCACTGCACCGGGAATTCGTCCGGGAGGCCCGATTATTGAAAACTTCCGCTGTCGCGCGGATTTTCAATCGTTAAGCTGAATTATAAAGCTGTTAAATCGCGACGGGAATTTAAATGAATTAATTCCCGATCGCCACTCACAGCCACGGGGCGGGCTTGTCCATCGCGATCAGCGCCTCGACGTCGACGCGCGGGCGCACGATGGCATACTGATCGTCCTTGACCAGCACTTCCGGCACCAGGGGCCTGGTGTTGTAGCTGCCGGACTGCACCGCGCCATAGGCGCCGGCGGTCATGATCGCCAGGAGATCGCCGGGCTTGGGCTCGGGCAGCGAACGGTCGAGCGCGAGATAGTCGCCGCTTTCGCAGACCGGGCCGACCACGTCGGCAACCATCATCGGCGCGTCTTTCTTGGCCTGCCGCACCGGCAGGATGTCGTGATGCGCTTCGTACAGCGTCGGCCGGATCAGGTCGTTCATCGCGGCATCGATGATGACGAAGTTCTTGGCATCGCCATGCTTCACATAGATCACGCGGGTGAGGAGGATGCCGGCATTGCCGACGATCATCCGCCCCGGCTCGAACATCAGCGTGCAGCCAAGGTTATGCGTCACGCGCCTCACCATCGCGGCATAGGCGTCGGGTGCCGGCGGCGCCTCGCGGTCCATGTAATAGGGAATGCCAAGGCCGCCGCCGAAATCGATATGCGAGATGTTGTGGCCGTCGGCGCGCAAGGTCTGGACGAATTCGGCGAGGATCCGGAACGCCGTCTCCATCTTGCTGAGATCGGTGATCTGGCTGCCGATATGCATGTCGGCCCCGCGCACCTCGATGCCCGGCAGCTTCGCCGCGCGGGCATAGACGTCTCTCGCACGGGAGATCGGGATGCCGAACTTGTTCTCGGACTTGCCGGTCGAGATCTTGGCATGCGTCCCGGCATCGACGTCAGGATTGACGCGCACCGAAATGCGCGCGGTCTTGCCCATCTCGGCCGCAAGCCGCGACAGCAGTTCAAGCTCAGGCTCGGATTCGATATTGATGCAGAGGATGTCGGCGGAAAGCGCGGCGCGCAGCTCGGCCTCGGTCTTGCCGACGCCGGAGAAGACGATCTTCGAGGGCGGGATGCCCGCGGCAAGGGCTCGCTTCAATTCGCCGCCCGAGACCACGTCGGCGCCGGCGCCAAGCTTTGCCAAGGTGCGCAGGACCGACTGGTTGGAATTCGCCTTCATCGCGTAGCAGACGAGCACCTTCTCGCCGGCGAAGGCTTCGGTGAACACCCGGTAATGGCGCTCCAAGGTCGCGGTCGAATAGCAATAGAATGGCGTGCCCACGGTCTCGGCAAGCCTGGACAGGTCAACGGCTTCGGCGTGCAGCACGCCGTCGCGATAGTCGAAATGATTCATGGCGCGCTCAGTCGAGAAGCGGGTCGAGGACGAAGGATCGCTGACGACCCTTGGCCGCAGCCGGCGGCGCATCCGTTCCGTAGTTCGGATTGAACAGGCTGGGCTGGGCTGCCCGCTGGGTCTCGGTATCTTGCGGCGCGGCCGGCGTCTGCGCCGAGCTCGCGGTCGGCGGCAGGTCGAGCGGTCCCTTGCGTCCGCAGCCGCCGAGCGTCAGCGCGGCAACGCCGACAAGGATGAGAGCCCATCCCGACCGGGTCAGGCGGTGGTTACTGGTCACGACGAAATCCCCAATGCGGGCCGCACCATACAAACATTGATTTGCTCTGGCGAGCCCCCGGATAACCATGAGATTGCAGCGAAATTTGTCGTTCAGCCCAATTTTCGCTCTTTTTCCAGCCGCTTCGCCCAGGCCCTCGCCTGGGAAAGCACGTTCTTCGGCGCGGTGCCGCCGTAACTGATGCGGCTTTTCACCGATGATTCGACCGAGAGCACCTTCAGCGCGTCGGCAGTGATCTTCGGCTCGACCTCCTGCATCGCCTTCAGCGGCAGTTCGTGCAGGGCGACGGCCTGCTGCGAAGCCAGCGCCACGATGCGGCCGGTGACGTGATGGGCCTCGCGGAACGGCATTTTCAGGGTCCGCACCAGCCAGTCGGCGAGGTCGGTGGCGGTGGCATAGCCCTCGCCGGCCGCGGCTTTCATCCGCCCCTCGTCGGGAACGAGGTCTTCGACCATGCCGGTCATGGCGCGGATCGCGAGCGAGAGCGCGACAAAGGCCTCCATCGCGCCCTGCTTGTCCTCCTGCATGTCCTTTTGATAGGCGAGCGGCAGGCCCTTCATCACGATCAGGAGCGCGGTGAGCGCGCCGATCACGCGGCCGGTCTTGGCGCGCACCAGTTCCGCCGCATCCGGGTTGCGCTTCTGCGGCATGATGGAGGAGCCGGTGGTGAACTTGTCGCTGAGGCGGACCAGGCCGACCAGCGGCGAGGTCCAGACCACGATCTCTTCCGCAAAACGCGACAGGTGCACAGCCGTGATCGCGGCAGCCGACAGGGTTTCCAAAACGAAATCGCGGTCGGAGACGGCGTCGAGCGAATTGGCCATCGGGCGGTCGAAGTCGAGCGCTTTTGCCGTCGCGGCCCGGTCGATCGGAAACGAGGTGCCGGCGAGCGCCGCGGCGCCGAGCGGCGATTCGTTCAGCCGCTTGCGAGCATCAGCGAAGCGGCCGCGGTCGCGCGCCGCCATCTCGACATAGGCGAGAAGATGATGCCCGAAGGTAACAGGCTGGGCCGTCTGCAGGTGGGTGAAGCCCGGCATGACCGTTCCGGCATGTTCTAGCGCGCGCTCGACCAGCGCGTTCTGGAACGCGGCCAGCGCCGCATCGGTCTCATCTATCGTGTCGCGGACATAGAGGCGGAAGTCGGTCGCGACCTGGTCGTTGCGGGAGCGCGCGGTGTGCAGCCGGCCGGCGGCCGGGCCGATCAATTCCGACAGCCGGCTCTCGACGTTCATATGGATATCTTCGAGCGCGCGCTTGAAATCGAACGATCCCTTGTCGATTTCTGACAAAATCGTGTCTAGACCTTTGCCGATATTTTTCGCATCAGACGCGGTGATGATGCCTTGCGCGGCGAGCATCGCGGCGTGGGCCTTGGACGCGGCAATGTCCTGGGCATAAAGGTGACGATCGACGTCGATGGAGACGTTGATTTCCTCCATGATCGCGTCGGGACGTTCGGAGAACCGCCCGCCCCACATCTTGTTGCTCATGATTGCTCGCTCACGACTTCTTAGAACTTCAGGCCCAGCCCTTGATCGCCCGACCGTCAAAACCGAACCGGCCACCGGCGCGGGCCCTGCTTAGCCATATCTGACGCGGAATGACAAACGATATGCCCGAAACTCCCCCGTCCCGTGGCGCCACGCGCCGGATCCCGCTCGTGATCGGCGCGGTGCTGGTCGGCGCGCTGATCGGCTATGCCGGCGTCTCCGGATTTGGCGGGCTGATGGGCCGCGGCCCGGCCGGCGATCCGGTCTGCAGCAGCGCGGTCGATCTGGCGAAGAGGCTCGGCCCGCTGGCACACGGCGAGCTCGCCGCGCTGACGATGGCGACGAAGCCCTTGCGGATCCCGGACCTCGCCTTCGAGGACGCCGAGGGCAAGCCGAGGAAGCTGTCGGACTGGCGCGGCAAGACCGTGCTGGTGAACCTCTGGGCCACCTGGTGCGTACCCTGCCGCAAGGAGATGCCGGCGCTGGACGCGCTGCAGGCCAAGCTCGGCGGCAAGGATTTCGAGGTGGTGGCGATCAACATCGACACCCGCGACTTCGACAAGCCTAAGAATTTCCTGAAAGACGCCAATCTGACCCGGCTCGGCTATTTCAGTGACGTGAAAGCCAAGGTTTTCCAGGATCTTAAGAGCATAGGCAAGGCGCTTGGGATGCCCACCTCGATGCTCATCGACGGCAACGGCTGCGAGATCGCGACCATTGCGGGTCCGGCCGAATGGGCCAGCGATGACGCCGTGAAGCTGATCACGGCCGCCGTGCAGCCGGCCGCGGCAGGGATTTAGGCAACGACGTTCAGATTACCGCCGACGCCCGGCGCCAGATTGGCCGTGGACGGGGCACCCAAGAGCGTCTGGACCGCGGATTTCTCAGCATCCGCATTGGATTTGATGATCGAGGTCTGAATCTGCGACTGCAGGCCGCCGGCCTGCATGGCCAGAATGCCCGAGACCATGCTCATCATATCCATACGCGGTACTCCCCAATTCGGGCGCACCATAGGCGGCGGGGGTTAATGAAAGCTGGATTGAGGATGGATTGCCGGGTCAAGCCCGGCAATGACGACAAGTTAGCGCGTCGGGACCGGCTTCTCGCCGCGATAGTCGTAGAAGCCGCGCTGGGTCTTGCGGCCGAGCCAGCCGGCCTCGACATATTTCACCAAGAGCGGGCACGGCCGGTATTTTGAATCGGCGAGCCCCTCATGCAGCACCTGCATGATCGACAGACAGGTGTCCAGTCCGATGAAATCGGCCAGTTCCAGCGGGCCCATCGGATGGTGGGCACCGAGCTTCATCGCCGCGTCGATGGCCTCGACGTTCCCGACGCCCTCATAGAGCGTGTAGATCGCCTCGTTGATCATCGGCAGCAGGATGCGGTTGACAATGAAGGCCGGAAAATCCTCCGATACCGCGACCTGCTTGCCGAGCTTGCCGACGAACGTCTTGGCAGCGTCGAAGGTGGCATCATCAGTGGCGATGCCGCGGATCAGCTCGACCAACTCCATCAGCGGCACCGGATTCATGAAATGAATACCGATGAAACGCTCGGGGCGGTCGGTGGAGGCGGCGAGCCGCGTGATCGAGATCGAGGAGGAGTTGGAGGCGACGATCGCCTCCGGCTTCAGGACCGCGCAGAGATCGTGGAAGATCTTGCGCTTGGTCTCTTCCTTCTCGACCGCGGTCTCGATCACAAGATCGCAATCCGCCAGTTCGTCGAGGCTGTCAGTCGCGACGATCCGGGACAGCGCCTGCTTGCGCTGCTCCTCGGTGATGGACTTCTTGGCCACCTGGCGCGACAGATTGCCGTTGATGGTTGCGAGCGCCGATTTCACGCGATCGGCGGAAATGTCGTTGAGCAGCACATCGAAGCCCGCAAGCGCCGCCACATGGGCAATGCCGTTACCCATCTGGCCCGAGCCGATTACGCCGACCTTCTTGATTGCGACCGTCATGTTGTCACCACCGGGACAGCGCGTCCATCGCGCCTCGCCCAAGTCCCCTACTACGTCCCCAATATCCGACAAGTCTTACGTTTGCGCATGATCTTTTTCGTAAACCGGCGCCCACTTAGCGCCGACGCGGCGCTCCGGGTACGGATCATGCTACGGGCGAAAGGTACCTGCTTCGCCGAAAAACGCCATTCAAAAACAAGAACACCGGCCGGGGCCGTACCATCCGGCCGGTGTTCTCTTTGCTTATTTTCCGAGCTTGCCGAGCGCTTCGGTCAGCTCCGGAACTGCCTGGTAGAGGTCGGCGACCAGGCCGTAATCGGCGACCTGGAAGATCGGCGCGTCCTCGTCCTTGTTGATCGCGACGATCACCTTGGAATCCTTCATGCCAGCCAGATGCTGGATCGCGCCGGAGATGCCGACCGCGACATAAAGTTCCGGCGCCACCACCTTGCCGGTCTGGCCAACCTGCCAGTCGTTCGGGGCATAGCCGGCGTCGACCGCAGCGCGCGAGGCGCCGACACCGGCACCGAGCTTATCGGCCAGCGGTTCGATGTACTTGGCGAAATTTTCCCGGCTCTGCATGGCGCGGCCACCGGAAACGATGATCTTGGCCGAGGTCAGCTCCGGACGATCGCTCTTGGCGACCTCCTCGCCGAGGAAGCTGGAGAGACCGGGATCGGCCGCAGCCGCCACGGACTCGACCGAGGCGCTGCCGCCCTCGCCCGCCGCGGCGAAGGTTGAGGTGCGGACCGTGATCACCTTCTTGGCGTCCTTGGACTTCACTGTCTGGATCGCGTTACCGGCGTAGATCGGACGCTCGAAGGTATCAGGCGCGACCACCTTGATGATCTCGGAGACCTGCATGACGTCGAGCAGGGCCGCGACGCGCGGCATCACGTTCTTGAAGCGCGAGGTCGCGGGCGCAACGATCGCGTCATAGGACGGCGCCAGCGAGACGATCAGCGCGGCAAGCGGCTCGGCGAGATCGTGCGCATAGGCCTCGCCTTCGGCCACCAGCACCTTCTTGACGCCGGCGAGCTTCGCCGCCGCTTCGGCCGCAGCCTTGGTGCCCGCCCCGCCGCCGGCGACCAGCACATGCACGTCGCCGCCCAACTGGGTCGCCGCGGTCAGCGCCTTGTTGGTGACGTCCTTCAGCTTCTCGTGTTCGTGTTCGGCAATCAGCAATGTCGTCATTTAGAGAACCCCGGCTTCGGTCTTGAGCTTCGACACCAGTTCGGCGACGTCCTTGACCTTGACGCCCGCCTTGCGGCCTGCCGGTTCCGAAGTCTTGAGGATTTCGAGATGCGGTGTGAGATCGACGCCGTAATCGGCGGCGTTCTTCTCGTCGATCGGCTTCTTCTTCGCCTTCATGATGTTGGGCAACGAAGCATAGCGCGGCTCGTTGAGGCGAAGGTCGGTGGTGACGATCGCCGGGCCCTTCAGCTTCACGGTCTGCAGGCCGCCGTCGACCTCGCGCGTGACCTTGAAGTCAGAACCTTCGACATCGAGCTTGGAGGCGAACGTCGCCTGCGACCAGCCGAGCAGCGCGGCCAGCATCTGGCCGGTCTGGTTGCTATCGTCGTCGATCGCCTGCTTGCCGAGGATGACGAGGCCGGGCTTCTCAGCCTCGACCACCGACTTCAGGAGCTTGGCGACTGCGAGCGGCTCCACCGTGCCCTCGGCCTTGACCAGGATGCCGCGGTCGGCGCCCATCGCAAGGCCGGTGCGGATGGTCTCGGAGGCTTGCGCCGGGCCGATCGACACCACCACAACCTCGGTCGCCTTGCCGGCTTCCTTCAGCCGCAACGCTTCCTCGACCGCGATCTCGTCGAACGGGTTCATCGACATCTTGACGTTGGCGAGCTCCACGCCCGATCCATCGCTCTTGACGCGGACCTTGACGTTGTAGTCGACGACCCGCTTTACCGGCACAAGAACCTTCATCGATCCTCTTTCGCTTTGAAATTAGGGGGTTGATTGGCTTGGGCGCGGAACCTAAAGGTCCCGCTATCGGCGGTCAACGCGCGAAAGCCAAAAATCGGCCCCGTGGATCTCAGACCCATTCTAGCGGTTCTGGCCCGGCACCCACAACACATCACCGGCACCCTTGTCGTTCTGGAAACGGCTGGCGACAAACAGGAAATCCGACAGGCGGTTCATATATTGGATGCCAGCCTCGCTGACTGGCTCATCCGGCTTGGCCGCAAGTTCCACCATCATCCGTTCCGCCCGGCGGCAAATCGTACGGGCGAGGTGCAGATAGGCTGCCGCCGGGGTACCGCCGGGAAGTACGAACGAGGTTAACGGCGCCAGCTCGGCATTGAGCGTATCGATGTTGCGCTCGAGCCGCTCGACCTGGCTCGCCAGCATCCGCAAACGCTCCGCCTTGCCCTCGCGCTGGGGCACCGCGAGGTCGGCGCCAAGATCGAATAGGTCGTTCTGGATCAGGCCGAGCATGCGGTCGAGCGCGGGATTATCCGCAAGATGAAGCCGCACCACGCCGATCGCGGCATTGGTCTCGTCCACCGTGCCGTAGGCGCTGACGCGCAGATCATATTTCGGCCGCCGCTCGCCGCTTCCGAGCGCCGTCGTACCGTCGTCGCCGGTGCGCGTATAGATCTTGTTGAGCACGACCATGTTCCAGCTCCGGTATTTGCGACCACCTCTTCCTTTTGGAGAGGTAAGAACTAGCGCCCCATCGCCCAGACCGCGAGCATCGCGATTACGATGGCGACGAATTGCAGCAAGACGCGCAGCCGCATCAATTTCTGCGAGGTGTTCGGGGAGCCGCCGCGCATCATGTTGGCGAGACCGAGCAACAGGACCACCCCGACGGCGCCGACCGCGATCGGGAGAATGAACGTACTTAAGAAGGATGCCATCTACGCTACATAACACCGCGATATCTGAAGCGCCACATAGGGCAAGTGCAACGATCTGGCGTTTGGCGCGATTATATCGGAAGCTGGTGTGCGGCCTCGGCTGGCCGGATCAGGGTGGGAAGTGAAGCAGGTTCGCTACGTCTACCACGTCGTGATGGATGCGTTCTACACGTTCCTCGCCGACGACGGCTGGGCGATTGCGAGCCATATCGCGCTGTCGACCCTGATGGCGCTATTCCCGTTCCTGATCGTGCTGACCTCCCTCGCCGGCTTTTTCGGCTCCAAGGAACTGGCCGACCAGGCTGCGAGCCTGCTGCTGCAGACCTGGCCCAAACAAGTCGCCGACACGCTGTCCAGCCAGGTCCACGACGTCCTGACGACCACGCGCGGTGACATCCTCACCGTCGGCGCGGCGCTCGCGGTCTATTTCGCCTCCAATGGCGTCGAGGCGCTGCGGGTGGCGTTGAACCGCGCCTACGCCGTCCCCGAGCGGCGCCGCTGGTACTGGCTCCGGCTTGAATCGATCGGCTACACCCTGATCGCCGCCGTCACCTCGCTCGCGATGGCGTTCCTGATCGTGCTCGGTCCGTTGATACTCGAGACGGCACGGCACTACATTCCGTTCTTCGTCGAGAGCAACGAGCGCATCCTCAACATTGCACGCTACGGCATCACGATCACCGCGTTGACCGTTGCGCTGTTCATCCTGCATGCCTGGCTGCCGGCGGGGCGCCGCAATTTCCTGCAGATCCTGCCCGGCATCATCTTCACCATGGTGGCCTCGCTGATATCAGGCATCGTGTTCGGCCAGTACCTGGCGCGCTTCGCTAAGAACTATGTCACGATGTATGCGGGGCTCGCGTCGGTGATCATCGCTTTGGTGTTCCTGTATTTCATCGCCGCGATCTTCGTCTATGGCGGCGAATTGAATGCGGCGATCATCAAGTCGCGCCTGCGGAAGGGCGTATCGCTTCAAGCAGCGCAGTCGCTAAAGCACGCGGACTCACAGGCTTGACCAGGAACGCGTCGGCGCCGGCCGCCCGCGATGCCGCCTCGTCCTCGCTGCGGCCGGAAATCCCGATGATCGGAATGCGGCCAAGCGGCGACTGAAGCGCGCGGATACGCCTGATCGCCTCCACCCCATCGATGCCGGGCAGCACCATATCCATCAGCACGGCGTCGAAGGCGCCCTGCTGAAGCCGCTCCGGCGCCGCTTCTCCATCGCCGATGAACTCCGCCTGATGGCCGAGCTCGGTGAGGATGGTGTTGAGCACGACGCGGCCGAACGGATTGTCCTCGACGCTGAGCAGCCGGAGCGCGCGCGGCGACCCGGCCGGGACGTCGCTCCCGGCATCGCCGTTGGATGCGGCCGGTTCGCCGGCGGACGCCAGCACGATCGTCAGCGTAAAGGTGGTGCCCCCGCCCCGCCGCTGCCTGGCGACGATGTCGCCGCCCATCGCCCGCGCAAGCTGCTTGACCGAGGATAGGCCGAGGCCTGCGCCGCCGAAGCGCGAGGCGACCCGGACATTGGCCTGCGAGAACGGACGGAACAGGCGCTTGATCTCGGCGAGCGAAAGCCCGATGCCGCTGTCGGAGACCGCGAAGGCGACCCCGACCTTGCCTTTCGCGGCGCGCGTCGGCGTAACCTCGAACGCGACTGTTCCCCGCTCGGTGAATTTGACCGCGTTGTCGATCAGGTTCTCCAGCGCCGCACGCAGCCGAATGGGATCGCCGACGGCGAAGGCGGGCAGCTTTTCGGAGATATCGACCGAGGGCTGCAGGCCCTTGGCCGCCGCCCGCCCGGCGAGTGAATTCCCGGCGTTGCGGGCAAGCGTGCCCAGGTCGAAAAAATCCTGCCGGATCTCAAGGCCGGGGCCACGGCTTCGCGCGGCATCGACGAACAGGGTGGCAAGGCTGGCCAGATGCTCGGCGCCGGCCTGGATGGTATCGACCCAGCGCCGCTCGCGCTCGTCGAGGTCGGAGGTCGCAAGCAGGTTGCTGATCGCGAGAATACCGGTAAGCGGGGTGCGCACCTCATGCGCGAAAGCCGCCAGCGCAGTCTCGACCACGCCGGGGCCCGCCTTGGCAGGCGCGCGTCCGCGGCGTGCCTTTGCCGCCTTCAAGACACGCTTCCGCGACGGCGTCTTCTTGGGATGCCGAATGGTGCGCCCAACGCGCGATCTTGCCGCCATGATTCCCGTGAACCCTGCCCCGGCCGGCAGAATGGCATGCGAGGGTGGTGGGTGTCACGGAGACCTTTTTGGCGACGGCGCCATTACGCGAAGTGGGCTGAGGCCGTTTGGTTGAGCTCGATCTGGCCGCGAGGACCACCTCTCCCCATCGGGGAGAGGTGAAGCACCTAGGGTAACCCCACCAGACGGCGGATATCAGCGGGCGTCGCACCGCCGGCGCGCAGTTCCCGCAAGGCGGTTGCCTTGGTCGACTTCGACAGCTTCTGTCCGACCGAATCGCGGATCAGCCGGTGGTGCCGGTAGGCCGGCGAAGCGATGCCGAGCAGCGCCTGCAGCAGCCGGTGCACGCTGGTGGACCAGAACAGGTCCTGCCCCCTGATAACGTCAGTCACCCCTTGCAGGGCGTCGTCGATCACGACCGAGAGGTGATAGCTGGTTGGCGTCTCCTTGCGCGCTAGGATGACGTCACCCCACGCCTCCGGCCGGGCGATGACGGTTCCGTGCTCGCCGGCAGGTCCCGCCCCCTGTTCGGCCCAGCTCAGATCTTTCACCCGCGCGCGAGCCGCCGCCATGTTCAACCGCAGCGCGTAAGGCGCCCCCGACTGGATCAGCCGCCGCCGCTCCGGCGCCGGCAGCGATCGCGCGGCGCCCGGATAAAGCGGCGCGCCATCCGGATCGCGCGGCCATGGTCCCGCCGCCTCGCGCTCGGCGACCAGGCGCGCGATCTCAGCGCGGCTTTCAAAGCTCGGATAGAGCAGGCCCTCGGCGGTCAATCGCTCGACCGCCTCGCGATAAGCGTCAAGATGCTCCGACTGCCGCCGCACCGGCGTCTCCCAGGCGATGCCGAGCCAGGCGAGGTCCTCGTAGATCGCAATCTCGAACTCCGCCCGGCAGCGCGTCGGATCGATGTCCTCGATCCGCAGCAGGAAGCGTCCCCCGGCCTCGCGCGCGAGGTCAAAATTCAACAACGCCGAAAAAGCGTGGCCGAGATGGAGATAACCGTTCGGGCTCGGCGCGAATCGGAAAACGGGTGGCGACATTGTATTGGAATTCGTCATTGCCGGGCTTGACCCGGCAATCCATCCTCTAGGACTCTTATCGATAGCAGATGGATGCGCGGGTCAAGCCCGCGCATGACGCGACGAGACTGTTCCTCCATGCTCATCCACTTCGAAACCCAATCGGACCTCGAAGACGCGATCAAAACTCTTGTGAAGCAGGACAAGCGGCTGAGGCCAGTCCTGGAGATCACCGGCATGCCGGCGCTGCGGCAGCGCGAGCCGGGCTTTGCCGGGCTTGCCGCGATCGTCTGCGGCCAGCAGCTTTCGACCGCGAGCGCCGCGGCGATCTGGGGCCGGGTCAGCAAGGCATTCGATCCCTTTCATCATGATGCGATCAGCAAGGCGCGCGCCGACCGGCTTGGCCGGCTCGGCCTGTCGGCGGCGAAGATCAAGACACTGAAGCACATCGCGCGCGAGCTCGCCGCCGAGCGGCTGAACCTCGACGTGCTCGCGAACGAAGACGCCGACATCGCCCACAACACGCTGACCGCGCTGCCCGGCATCGGACCATGGACCGCGGACATCTATCTGTTGTTCTGCCTCGGCCACGGCGACGCCTGGCCGGCGGGCGACCTCGCCGTGCAGGAAGCGGTCAAGATCGGGCTGGGACTGAAGGAACGGCCGACGGCAAAGCAGATGGCGCCGCTGGCCGAGCCCTGGCGCCCGCTGCGCGGCGCCGCGGCGCATCTGTGGTGGGCCTACTATCGGGTGCTGAAGAAACGCGAGGGCGTAATTGCCGGCGCGAAAACGAGCGCAGGATCGTAGCCCGGGTGAAGCGTAAGCGTAACCCGGGCCCGGCGGCAAACGTCGATACTGGTGTCCCCGGGTTGCGCTTCGCTCCACCCGGGCTACGGGGCTTCGTCAAAGTTTTCGGCTGTCGTAGGCCCAATGGAGCAGCGCTTGGCGTTGCCGCGGCCTGCACGTCAGATCACCGGGTTCGCAACTGCGCTTGATCTGCGCGACATGTCGCCGGATCGCTTTCCAGCGCCTGATCTGCCGCGCATCCTCCATCGATATGCGACGGCCCATGTAATAGCGGCAATACCACTGAAACCAGCCGCGCGGATCGTCGGGGTGGATCCATCCTTTCTGTCGCCAGACCGAAAGAGGCTGGCTCGCGTTGACGCCGAAGTAGTTCAGCGAGCAGTCGCGTCTCGAAAGCGAAAGCCGGGCGCCGGCAAACCAGCTCGCCGGGAATTCCTTGCGGCAGTCCGTCATGTACTTGCCGCAGAAGATGCCGAGGGCCAGCAGCTGCTTCGGCGTGAGTTCGGGACGAAATTCCGGATCGAAATTGCGTCCGGCAGGTTCGGTGAGGACGTAGCGGTACCCCCGCTGCATCTTGTCGTTGACTGTAACACTTACAGAGCGTCGGCGCATGATTGTGAGCCTCATGTCCTTTGACAAGCGCGGCGGGCGGCGAAAGTTCTCTGGACAGGCCCGTAGCCCGGGTGAAGCGCAGCGTAACCCGGGACCGATCGTCAATGTTGATGCAGATGTCCCGGGTTGCGCTGCGCTCCACCCGGGCTACGGGGCACTAGCCGCGCAGCCTGATGCGGTCTTCGCGGGCACAGGCGGTGACGAAGCTGGTCACGGCGCGGACGGCGGGCAGTTCGATCAGGTCGGGATGCGCGAGCAGCCAGAGGTCGGAGACGCTGCCGAGCTTCTGCGGCGCGACCCGCACCAGGTCCGGGCAGCTCTCGGCGACGAAGCAGGACAGCGCCGAGATGCCGAGCCCGGCGCGCGCGGCGGCCAGCATGTCGCCTTGCGACGAGCAGCGCATCACCACCGTTCCCTGCCGCGTAATGAAGTCGCTCCAGCGCGCCAGATGCGCGTTGGACGCCTGGTCGGCAAACCCGATCACGCTGTGACCCCGCCACTCCTCGCGCCGCTCCGGCAGCTTGCGCCGCGCGGCATAGTCGCGCGAGGCGTAGAACCCGGTGCCGAGCCGGCCTATTCTGCGCCCGATCAGGTTCTCCTCGCCGGCATCGACCGGCCGCAGCACCACATCGGCCTCGCGGCGGCGCACGCTCGCCGGAAACGGATGGGTGATGATCTCGAGCTGGATATGGTCGTGGTCGCGCAGGAACGGGCCCAGCCGCGGCATCAGCCAGTGCGCGGCCAAGGTCGCACCGATCGACAGCTTCACGACGCCGCGAGCCTGTTCGCCGGTTGCGGACGCCGCGGCCTCGGCGCGCAGCGCTGCGGCCGCCATGGCGTCGGCATGCTCGCGAAACTTGCGGCCCTGCGAAGTCAGCGACAACCCGTCATTGGAGCGCGCGAACAGGCGGGTGCCGAGCTGCTTCTCCAGCGCCGCGATCTTGCGGCCGATGGTCGGGTGGCTGGCGCGCAGGCGGCGTGCGGCGCCTGCGAAACTCCTGGTGTCCGCGACGGCGACGAAGGTCTTGCACAGGTCCCAATCCATCCGGCAGCCTCGCATAGCCTGTTCATTTCTGCTGAAACGACTGTTCAATATTGAACAGCGCCACCGCTTCGTCCAGCCCTATATTGACAGCGTCAAGATCAAGATGCCGCAGGCACCGGAGGACCCAGGAATGACGCTGCCCGCTTTTCTCGCCAATAGTCTCGAACTACCGGTGGTCGGCTCGCCGCTGTTCATCGTGTCAGGGCCCGATCTCGTGATCGCCCAGTGCAAGGCCGGTATCGTCGGCTCGTTTCCGGCGCTGAACGCCAGGCCGGCCGAGAAGCTCGACGAATGGCTGACGCAGATCGAGGACGAGCTCGGCGAGTACAAGGCGCGACATCCGGACAAGAAGGTCGCGCCTTACGCGGTGAACCAGATCTGCCATGCCTCCAACGACCGGCTGATGCGGGACATGGAAACCTGCGTGAAGCACAAGGTTCCTGTCATCATCACCTCGCTGCGGCCGCCGTCGGAAATCGTCGAGGCCGCGCATTCCTATGGCGGCGTGGTGTTTCACGACGTCATCAACGTCAAGCATGCACGGAAAGCCGCCGAGCAGGGCGTCGACGGCCTGATCCTGGTCTGCGCCGGCGCCGGCGGGCATGCCGGCACGCTGTCGCCGTTCGCGCTGGTGCGCGAAGTCAAGCAATGGTTCAAGGGCACCATCCTGCTGTCGGGCGCGATCTCCGACGGCTGGAGCATCGCCTCCGCGCTCGCGCTTGGCGCCGACCTCGCCTACATGGGCACTCGCTTCATCGCCACGCAGGAAGCCAATGCCGATCCGCGCTACAAGCAGGCGCTGACTGAACATGCCGCCCACGACATCGTCTATTCGAACCTGTTCACCGGCGTGCACGGCAACTACCTCGGACCGTCGATCGTGGCCGCCGGTCTCGATCCGAACAATCTGCCTGTTGCCGACAAGTCGACGATGAACTTCGGCTCCGGCGGCAACATGAAGGCCAAGGCGTGGCGCGACATCTGGGGTTCGGGCCAGGGCATCGGCCAGATCACGGATGCGCCGCCGGTCGCCGAACTGGTGGAGCGGCTCAAGACGGAATTCACCGAAGCAAGCAGCGACTTCCAGAGACGCGCGAGCGCATGAATTCACCTCGCCCCGCTCTTCGCGGGGAGAGGTCGAAATTCAAGCTGCGCTTGAATTTCGGGTGAGGGGCTGCCTCCGCGAATGTCTCTGTCATCGTATTCGCGGAGAGAGCTCCTCACCCCAACCCTCTCCCCGCAAGAGCGGGGCGAGGGAAAGGCGCGATCAAGCGCCCTCAATTCAGAATAAAAATCTTTAGTCATCGGGAGAGAGACCATGAAGCTGCGGCACGCATTGGCCGTTCTGTTTACCTTGGGCGCGATCGCAACGGCCTTCGCCGAGGACAAGGAAGACATCCGCATCGGGCAGACCCTGCCCTACAGCGGTCCGCTGTCCGGCTTCGGCATCATCGGGCGGACGCAGGAAGCCTTCTTTGCCAAGGTCAATGCCGAAGGCGGCATCAACGGCCGCAAGGTGAAGTTCATCACGATGGACGACGCCTACTCTCCGCCCAAGACGGTCGAGCAGACCCGCAAGCTGGTCGAGCAGGAAGAGGTGCAGATGATATTCGGTTCGCTCGGCACCGCGACCAACAGCGCCGTGCACCGCTACCTCAACGGCAAGAAGGTCCCGCAACTGTTCCTCTTGAGCGGCGCCACCAAATGGGCCGACCCGAAGAACTTTCCCTGGACCATGCCCGGCATGGCCGCCTACGAATCCGAGGGCGTCGTCTATGCCAAATATGTGTTGCAGGCCAAGCCCGACGCCAGGATCGCTATCCTCTCCCAGAACGACGATTTCGGCCGCGACTATGTCGCCGGCTTCAAGCGCGCGCTCGGACCAAAGGCCGCCAACATGATCGTCGCGGAGGCGAGCTACGAGACCAGCGCGCCGACAATCAGTTCGCAATTGGCGACATTGAAGGCCTCCGGCGCCAACGTGCTGTTCGCCGTGGTGCTTGGGAAATTCACCTCGCAGTCGATCAAGGGCGTGGCCGAGCTCGGCTGGAAGCCCGAACTGTTCTTCGTGCCGACCTCGGCCTCCTCGATCTCGTTCCTGGAGCCGGCGGGACTGGAGAATGCAGTCGGCCTGATCTCCTCGAGCAATCAAAAGGACACGATGGATGTGCAGTGGGCCGATGACGCAGGTGTGAAACAATATTTTGCGTTCATGAAGCAGTATCTGCCGAATGCCGATCTGAACAATTCGAACTACGCCGCCGGCTACCACTATGCGACACTTCTGATGGCCGCGCTCAGGGCATGCAAGGACGATTTCAGCCGCGACAACATCCTGCGCCAGGCGATGTCGCTGCGCGAGGTCAAGCTGCCGCTATTGTTGCCGGGAATGACCGTTACGACCGGTCCGGATGATTATCTGCCGTTCCAGCAGTTGCAGTTGCGGCGCTTCAACGGCAAAAGCTGGGTCGCTTTCGGCGAGATCCTGGACGACCGCTAGGCCTGTCGCGATAGATTGAGGGTGTGAGAATGATCATCAGCGGTGAACGCCGGATCGGCTATGGCGAGATCAACGAGCGCATCGGCCGCGCAGCATCCGGGTTGCGGGCGCTGGGCGTGCGCGATGGCCAGCCGGTCGCGATGATGTTGCGCAACGATTTTGCGCTGTTCGAGGCGGTGGCCGCCTCCGCCGCGCTCGGCAGCCCAATCGTACCGATCAACTGGCACCTGAAGGCCGACGAGGTCGCCTATATCCTCGCCGATAGCGGCGCGGACGTCCTGATCTGTCATGCCGACCTGTTGCCGCAGATCCACGATGGGTTGCCCGCCGGGCTCAAGCTGCTGGTGGTGGCGACGCCGCCCGAGATCGCCGCGGCCTACGGCATCACGCCTGAACTGACGCAGGTGCCTGACGGCCTGACCGACTGGGACCGCTGGCGCGACACCCATGCGCCCCTGACCGATGCCCCGATCGGCGCTTCGCCGATGTTCTACACCTCGGGCACCACGGGCCAGCCCAAGGGCGTGCGGCGCAAGCCGATGCCGCCCGAACTGCAGGCCGCGGCCGCCCGCGTCAGCGCGATCGCCTACGGCGTCAAGCCGAACGACAACCAGATCGTGCTGATGAACGGGCCGATGTATCATTCGGCGCCGCACAGCTACGGCATGCTGGCGTTCCGCTGCGGCTGCACCATCGTGCTCGAGCCGCGCTTCGATCCCGAGGATCTGCTGCAGCTTATCGAGCGCCACCGCGTCACCCACATGCACATGGTGCCGACGATGTTCGTGCGGCTGCTGCGGCTGCCGGAGGAAACGAGACGACGCTACGACGTCTCCTCGTTGCGCTTCATCATTCACGGCGCCGCGCCCTGTCCGCAGGATGTGAAGCGCGCGATGATCGACTGGTGGGGACTGGTGGTGAACGAGTATCTGGGCTCCACCGAGACCGGGATCCCGATCTGGCATTCGGCGACAGAGGCGCTGGCAAAGCCCGGCACCGTCGGCCGCGTGATCGAAGGCGGCATCGTCAAGATCTTCCGCCCCGACGGGACGGAATGCGACGTCAACGAGCCCGGCGAGATCTTCATGCGGCAGACGGCAATCCCGGATTTCGACTATCACGGCAATGCCAAGGCGCGCGCCGAGGCCGGGCGTGAAGGCCTCGTCAGCGTCGGCGACGTCGGCTATCTTGATGCGGACGGCTATCTGTTCCTGTGCGACCGCAAGCGCGACATGGTGATCTCGGGCGGCGTCAACATCTATCCCGCCGAGATCGAGAACGCGCTGATCGGCATGGAAGGCGTGCGCGACTGCGCGGTGTTCGGCGTCGCCGACGACGAATATGGCGAGCGGCTGTTCGCCTGCATCGAGCCCGAGCCGGGCGCGACGCTGTCGGTCGCCGCCGTGCAGGATTTTCTGCGCAGCAAACTTGCCAACTTCAAGGTGCCGAAGGACATCCAGTTCATGGACGCGCTGCCGCGCGAAGCCACCGGCAAGATCTTCAAGCGCAAGCTGCGCGATCTGCATCGCGAAGGCACGCTCCGCGCAGCCGTTTGATGCGGCCGAGGCAAATGCGCTCTCACGCCTTTTCACGTGTGCGTTAGGAACGGCTTCGCCGCCCTTTCGCAGCCTCCATCCGCGCCCAACCTAGCAACGTTGTTTCATGCGTTGCCAATGGAGCGCGATCGGCGTGACGAAGTTCGGTCAGGTGCGCTGGGCTCAGAAGGATGGCAGCCCGCCGACGACGTCCCAAGCGGACGGTCCGGCGGGCGAAAGCGGCGTGCGGGTGTTCCGGGCGCTGTTCGACGGCGGGGCGCATTTCAACGCCACACCGGATCAGCACCTCGTCTTCGTTCAGATGTCACCCCATCTGCAGCTCGATTGCCGAATAGCCGGACGGCAGCTTCGGCACGAGACGACCCACGGCGCGCTCGCGATCTGTCCGGCCGGCATTGACTCGTCCGCCGACGCCGACGGCACGGCCGATATGCTGCTGGTCGCGGTCAAGCCGACCCAGCTTGCGCTTGCGGCCGCGGAAGATTACGCGCTCGAAGCAGAGCTGCCGGAACGGCTGTCGGGGTACGACCAAACGCTTCAGCAGACGGCGCAGTCGCTGGCCGCGGAGAGTGCGCAAGGCTATCCCAATGGTCCGCTGTTCTGGAGCGAAGCCGCGAGCCGCTTCATCGGCCGCCTGGTGTCCAACTATACGTCGACGCCGCGACGCCCAGTTCGCGGCCGGCTCGGTCAACGCGCGCTGCAGCGGATCAGAGACTATGTGCTGATCAATCTTGCCGAGCCGATCGAGGTCGCCGATCTGGCCGCACTCGCCGGCCGCAGCTCGTTCCATTTCTCGCGCGTATTCACTCGATCGGTCGGCATGACGCCGTATCGCTACGTGGTCCATCTCCGCCTGCAGGCGGCGGCGCGGCATATGCGCGAAGGACGAATGGCTCTCGCTGAAATCGCTGTCGACACCGGGTTTGCAGATCAGAGCCATTTGTCGCGATGGGTCCGACGCGTGTACGGCGTCGCGCCCTCCGAGTTTACCTGAGCGAACCAGCAAAACCGCAGGAATCTTCACGAACGCAGGGCCCGCTTCTCCGTAAATCGGCAGACACGCCGAGCACTCCGCTCGCGCCGATCACAGGAGAGTGAAGCCATGTCTGCTACGATCGATGCCGCCGTTTGCGGCCTGAGCGAGGACTTGCCCGGGCTGGTGTCATTGCCCGGCGATGATCGCTATGCGGCGGCGACCAGTATCTGGGCCAAGCAGGTCGGCATCGCGCCCGGTGCGGTCGTGCATTGCCGAACCGCTGGGGATGTCCAGGATGCAATCCGGGCTGCGCGCGAGCGCGAGCTGCCACTGTCGGTCCGCGGCGGTGGCCACGACTGGGCGGGCCGCGCGCTCTGCGACGGCGCGGTGATCGACCTGTGCGGCATGCGCAGCGTCGCGCTGAGTGCCGACCGCCGCAGCGCCTCGATTGCGGGCGGCGCCCGCGCCGCCGATGTCATAGCTGTCACCGATCCACACGGGCTGGCGGTGGTGGCGGGATCGGTTTCGAGCGTCGGGATCGCCGGACTCACGCTCGGCGGCGGCTATGGTCCGCTGATCGGACGCTTCGGACTGGCGATCGACAACATGCTCGCCGCCGAGATCGTGCTGGCCGACGGCCGCATCGTGCATGCCGACAGCGAGAGCAACGCCGATCTGTTCTGGGCGCTGTGTGGCGGCGGCGGCAATTTCGGCGTGGTGACGGCGATGCGTCATCGCGTCCATGAACTGCCGAGCGTCCATTCCGGCATGCTCGTCTATCCCTTTTCCGAGGCCCGCGCGGTGCTCGAACGATGCGGCGCATTGATGGCGTCGGCGCCGGATGAGTTGACGGTGCAGCACACGCTCATGGTCGGTCCAAGCGGCGCGATCGTGGTCCTGGTCATTCCAACCTGGAGCGGCCGGCCCGAACAAGGTGAAGCAGGGCTTCAGCCGTTCGCGCGGTTGGGAACGCTGCTTGCGGGCGGAATCGAGCGGCAATCCTACGCAGCCCTGCTCGGCATGTTCGATCCCTACATCGCGAGCGGATTGCAGACCGTGATGGACAGTTGCTGGCTGCCGGCGCTCGACCGCGACGCCATCGACGTGTTCATCCACGCGATGGAAAACGCGGTCTCGCCGGGATGTGCGATCATTACCCACGAATTCCGCGGCGCGGCGTCCCGCGTCGCGGAGGCTGCGACGGCGTTCGGACTGCGTCGCGATCACCTGCTGGTCGAAATCCTGGCAAGCTTTCCGGATCGCTCCAACGCCAGCGACTGGCCGCGGCACCTGCACTGGACGCGCTCAACGCGCGAGCGCTTCGCCTCAGCGCTACCCGGCGGTTATCCGAACTTTCTCGGCAAGGATGAACTCGATCGCGCGAGACAGAGCTACGGCGGCAATGCCGGGCGGCTGATGGAGATCAAGCATCGCTACGATCCCGACAACGTCTTCTCTTCTGCCATTCCGCTGCCGCGTTCCGCTTAACGTTGAGGACGCGCATGCTGATTCATGTCGTTAGCACTGCTGTCGCGTTCATGCTGACGGCGTTCAGGGCAAAAAAGGTGGCCCCGTGTCTTCCTCGGGTCCACAATTTCAAACGGCTTGTCAGGCCGGCGTCCGCTTCATCGCAGCCGCCGGAAGCGAACAGCGTTTTAAACTATGTTGCCGTTGCAAAACGTCCATCGCCCGACGCAAAGATGGCGGCACGTCACGAGCCGGAGCCGCCGCCATGACATCGACCGACTTCGTCGTCGCCCGCAACGATCTCAAGCAATGCAAGTTCATCGAGCAGACGGTGCCCGATGCCGCCGTGCTTCCAAGCGAGACATTGCTGGTCAAGGTGACGCGCTTTGCGCTGACCGCCAACAACATCACCTATGCGGTGCTCGGCGACGAGCTGAAATACTGGCAGCTCTTTCCTGCACCGGATGGGTTCGGCAACATTCCGGTGTGGGGATTTGGCGAGGTCATCGCCTCCCGCCATCCGAACGTTGCCGAGGGTGAACGGTTGTTCGGGTATTTCCCGATGGCGACGCACCTTGTGATCGAGGCCGCCGAAGTCAGCAAGCGCGGCCTGCGCGACGGCGCCGCACATCGGCAGGGCGTGGCGCCGGTCTACAATGCCTATGCACGTGTGAGCGGCAATCCGGCCTTTGCCGGACGGCAGGGCGACTACCAGGCCTTGCTGCGGCCATTGTTCATGCTGTCGTTCCTGGTCGACGACTTCCTCGCCGAGAACGGGTTTTTCGGCGCGGAAAGCGTGATGCTCTCCTCCGCCTCCAGCAAGACCGCCTTCGGGCTCGCGCATCTCTTGCACTCCAGAGGCATCAAGGTGATCGGCCTGACGTCGGGGGCAAATACCAACTTCGTGACATTGCTCGGCTGCTACGACGAGGTCATCACCTATGATCGCGTCGCGTCGCTGGCTGCCGATCGGCCGGCGGCGTTCGTCGACATGGCCGGCAACAGCGGCTTGTGCGAGGTGCTGCACCGGCACTTCGGCGCGCAGATGAAATATTCCGGGCGCGTCGGACTGACGCATCGACTCTCCTCCGAGAGCGAGCCGGAGTTGCCGGGCGCCAAGCCGAGCTGGTTCTCGGCGCCCGAGCAGATCCGTAGACGTGCCAAGGAGTGGGGACCGGGCGGAATCGAGGCGCGCCTGGGCCCCGCATGGGCCGGCTTCGCGCCGAAGCTTGAGCAATGGCTCAAGGTGAGCGAAGGCCGTGGTCCCGCAGCGGTGCAAGCAGCCTATCTCGACACCCTGAGCGGCCGCGTGCCGCCGGAACTGGGGCTTATTCTCTCGCTCTGGGAATAGCCGACATCCCGTCACGACCTTTCTGCGGCCTCCCGAATAGGTATAGGCTGCACGGGAACACGCCGCGGAGACGGCCGTGATGGGAAACGCTCATGCTCGACAAGACCGACGACATCTCGGTGGCCGCCGACACTTGGCTCGCGCGATTCGAGGACGCACTTCGCAAGCCCGGCGACGGCGCGCTCAATTTCCTTTTTCTCCCCGATAGTTTCTGGCGCGATATACTGGCGCTGAGCTGGAACATCCAGACCATCGACGGCGCGGACGCCATCATTGCCGAGTTGAAGCGGCATGCGGGCCGCGCGGCACCACGCCGCCTTGTGATCGATCCCGACCGCCGCGCCCCGCGCAAGGTGATGCGGGCCGGCACCAATGCGATCGAGGCAATGTTCAAGTTCGAGACCGCTGATGGCCGCGGCAGCGGCATCGTCCGCCTGATCCCTGACCCTACCGACGGCAACGCGCTCAAGGCCTGGACGCTGCTGACCGAGCTCGGCGAGCTCAAGGGCTTTGAGGAGCAGCTCGGCGTCAACCGCCCCCGTGGCAACGCCTATTCGCGTGACTTCCGCGGGCCGAACTGGCTCGACCTCCGCAAGGCGTCGACCGACTATGCCGACCGCGATCCGACCGTGCTCGTGGTCGGCGGCGGCCAGAGCGGGCTTTGCATCGCGGCACGGCTGAAGCAGTTGCAGGTGGATACGCTGATCGTCGACCGCGAGGAGCGCATCGGCGACAATTGGCGCAAGCGCTATCACGCGCTGACCTTGCACAACCAGGTGCAGGTCAACCACCTGCCCTATATGCACTTTCCGCCGAACTGGCCGACCTATATCCCGAAGGACAAGCTTGCCAACTGGTTCGAAGCCTATGTCGACGCCATGGAGCTGAACTTCTGGACCAGCACCGAGTTCGAGGGCGGGCACTACGACGCGAACGAAGGCCGCTGGACGGTGACGCTGCGCGGCGCCGATGGCTCGAAACGCCAGATGCATCCGCGCCATGTGGTGCTGGCCACCGGTGTCAGCGGGATTCCGAGCGTGCCTGATATCCCCGGCCTGAAGGATTTTTCCGGTAAGGTCCTGCATTCCAGCGGCTATGACGACGGCGAGAACTGGAAGGGCAGGCGCGCCATCGTCATCGGCACCGGCAACAGTGGCCACGACATCGCCCAGGACCTCTATTCCAGCGGCGCCGACGTGACGCTGGTGCAGCGCAGCCCGACGCTGGTGGTCAGCATCGAGCCGTCGGCGCAGCTCGTCTACGCGCCCTACAATGAGGGAACGCTCGACGACAACGACCTGATCGCGATGTCGATGCCGCTCAAGCTGGGGCGCAAGAGCCACGCGATGGTGACCGAGAAATCGAAAGCGCTCGACAAGGACCTGCTCGAGGGCCTTAAGCGCGTCGGCTTCAAGCTCGACTACGGCGAGGACAACACCGGCTGGCAGTTCAAATATCTCACCCGCGGCGGCGGCTATTATTTCAACGTCGGCTGCTCCGATCTGATCGTCAAAGGCGAGATCGCGCTGAAGCAGTTTGCCGATATCGAGACGTTCGTTGCCGCCGGCGCCAGGATGAAGAACGGCGAACTCCTCCCCGCCGACCTCGTGGTGCTCGCGACCGGCTACAAGCGCCAGGAGGAACTGGTGAAGAAGCTGTTCGGCGCCGACGTCGCCGACCGCGTCGGTACGATCTGGGGCTTTGGCGAGGAGCAGGAGCTCCGCAACATGTACACCCGCACGCACCAGGCGGGCCTCTGGCTGATCGCCGGCGGACTGGCGCAATGCCGGATCGGCTCGAAGCATCTGGCGCTGCAGATCAAGGCGATCGAGGAAGGCCTGCTGCCGCGCGACGTCGGGCCGCGGGCGATGTTTGCGTAGTTTACACCGTCATTCCGGGGCGCGCGAAGCGCGAGCCCGGAATCCATAACCACCATCATGAGTATGGATTCCGGGCCTGCGCCTTGCGGCGCATCCCGGAATGAAAACGACCTTGGGGAGGAAAACACATGTCGACCATCCTCGGCTCCGGCGAGCATCGCTACCGCGTGGTGCAGAACTGGGCCAAGCTGCCCGACGGCTGGCAGCTCACCGACGTCGCCTCCGTCGCGGTCGACAGCAAGGACCGCATCTACGTCTTCAATCGCGGCGAGCATCCGATGATCGTGTTCGACCGCGAGGGCAATTTCCTGCGGAGCTGGGGCGAAGGCCTGTTCTCCCGCGCCCACGGCCTGCACATCGACGCCGATGACAATCTCTATTGCACCGATGACGGCGACCACACTGTGCGCAAATGCGCGAGCGAGGGCAAGGTGCTGCTCACGATCGGCATCCCAGCTAAGCCCGCGCCGTTCATGAGCGGAGAGCCGTTCAACCGCTGCACCCACACCGCGCTATCGCCAAAGGGCGAGATCTATGTCTCAGACGGCTACGGCAACGCCCGTGTCCACAAATTCACGCCCGACGGCAAGCTGATGCGGAGCTGGGGCGCGCCCGGCACCGATGCCGGACACTTCAACATCGTTCACAACATCGCGACCGATGCCGACGGCTTTGTCTATGTCGCCGACCGCGAGAACCATCGTGTGCAGGTGTTCGACGGCAACGGCAAATACGAGACGCAGTGGAACAATCTGCACCGTCCCTGCGCGCTCTGCTGTTCTGGCGGCAAGCAACCCAATTTCGTGATCGGCGAACTCGGTCCCGGCATGGCTGTCAACCGCAAGGTACCTAATCTTGGACCCCGGCTGACCATCGTCGATGCCAAGGGCAATCGCATCGCGCGGCTCGGCGGCGAAACCGGCCCGGGCGTGGAGACCGGCAAATTCCTGGCGCCGCACGGCATCGCGCTCGACTCCAAAGGCGACATCTATGTCGGCGAGGTCGGCGTCACCGACTGGAGGACCAGCTTTCCCGAGACCGAGATGCCGGCCGAGGTAAGGGTGGCGCGCTGCCTGCAGAAGCTGGAGAAGATCGTAACGTAGCTAGAGTTTGATGAGCTAAGGTTGAACTGTATCCGCCGTGGGTGCTGCCTCTTTTCACCTCTCCCATAGGGAGAGGTCGGCGCGCAGCGCCGGGTGAGGGGATCTGCTCTATCGAGGGACCGCAACCCCTCACCCGCGCCTCCGGCGCGACCTCTCCCTTCGGGAGAGGTGAACTTGCGGCTAAGCCGATTCAACCAAATGACATCGCGCTCTTGAGCATGATCCGGAAAGTTGGGAACCGGTTTCCCTCGCGACAAACGCGAAGCGTTTGCGCGGAGATCATGCTAAACAAAGAGCCGCGATCAAATATCGCCGATCACCTCGCGCCGGCGCTGCTCGGATTCCTCGGCATAACGCCGCATCGCGTGCGCCTCGTTGAGGACGCCGATCGGACAGCGTTCCGCACCCTCCTCGACCACGGCGAGCGATTCCGCTTCGGCTGCATCGAACACCGCAATCGCCTCCTGGATGTTCATGGACGGATGCAGCACCACGTCGCTGTGGCGCAGGATGCCGAGGAGGCCGTTGTGCATATCGATATCGGGCGCATGCGCGTCCGCGATCAATGCCAACCCGGCGTAACGCCCCTCGCCATCGACCGCGACCACCTGGGTTTTGGAGCCGAGCGGGAACTGCTTGCGGAACTGCGCTATTGGCACGTCCGCATTCACGGTCGTCATGTCCCGGCGCATCAATTTGTCCACCGTGAGATCGCGGATCCAGCCGACATCGGCGGCGCTGCGGATGGTCTCGCCGCGCAGATGCAAGCGCCAAGTCGCAAATGAATAGCCGAACAGTTCCCGCGTGATCATCGTGGAGATGATGACGGAGACCAGCACCGCCGTGGTGAGCCAGAGATTGCCGGTCGATTCCAGCGCGATGAAGGACATCGTCAGCGGTCCGCCGATGACCGACGCCGACAACGCGCTCATGCAGATCACCGCATAGACGTCCGGATCGAGTTGGAGGCCCGGCCACAACATGTCGCAACCGGCGGCGAACAGCCGGCCGCCCAGTGCGCCCATGAACAGCGTGGCGAAGAACAGGCCGCCGCGAAATCCGCTGCCGAGCGAGACGATCGAGGCCATCGCTTTCAGGAACAGCACGCCGGCCATGAAGGCGAACGGTATCGACACTATGCCGCCGAGATGCAGCGCGCCATGACCCGAGGACATCACCTGAGGCGTCAGCAGCGCCATCAGTCCGACCGCGAAGCCGCCAAGGGCCGTACGCAATGGCGGCCAGAGCCCTGTCTTTCCGAGCAGCGTCTCGCACAGCGTGACGCCGCGCATGATGGCGATGCCGAACAGCGCCGCCAGCACGCCGAGCAGCGCGGCGATGGCGAGGTCGCGCCCCAGCACATCGCCGGCGGCATCGACGCCGACCCCCAGCGTCAGCACGCTGAAGGAATGGGCGACAAAATAGCCGGCGACCGCGGCGACCCCGACCGGCGCCAGGCTCGCGGGCGTATAGCCGCCGATCACAAGTTCGAAAGCATAGAAGGCGCCGGCCAGCGGCGCGCCGAAGGCGCCGGCGATCGCCGCCGCCGCTCCGCATCCAACCATGATGCGCTGGTCGATGCGGCGCAGGTGGAAGGCGCGGCCGACCGAAGCTGCGATGCCGCTGGAGAGCTGCGTATAACCCGCCTCGAGCCCGACCGAGGCGCCGACGCCGGAGGACCAGATCGTCTGCAGGGCGACGATCACGCTGCCGCGGAACGACATCCGCCCGCCGTAAAGGGCATTGGCCTCGATCGGATCGATCTCGCGCTTCGGCCGCCAGCGCGCCAGCGCGAGAAAGGCCAGGCCCAGCAGCAGCCCACCCAGGCTCGGAACCAGCACGGCGCGCAGCGGATCGAGGCTGATCTGGCTGGACAGCCGCTCGCCGAACGGCAGATCGAACAGGGCGACATGCAGGACCGACACCGCGCCACTCATGGCCGCCACCACCAGCCCGCCAATGGTTCCGGTCAGTGCCGCCAGGACCACCAGGCTCGTTTCATGCGCGCGGACGAAGGCGCGCAGCCGGCGTGGAGCCTCGAGATAGCGGGACTTGGTGAGCATTGCAGAGGCCGCCGACGCAGGAGGTATCTGCGGCCTCGTTTACGGGCCTTGCAAGCGGGTGGCAATCACGGCGGGATCATGGCAGCGTGGAATACGATAAACGGCTCAACGCTCTTCACAATCCCGTCACGCTGCATGTAGTATGTCAGCACATGCTGCTTCGCAGCGATATGGAGGCCGGGAGCGTTACTTGAACGCACATGTCTCGCAAGGCGGTTGGCCGGTACTGGTCCTGAACGCGGACTTTCGGCCGCTGAGTTATTATCCCCTGTCGCTATGGTCGTGGCAGGACGCGATCAAGGCAGTCTTCCTCGATCGCGTAAATATCGTCGAGTATTACGACCGGGCCGTCCGGAGCCCCTCCTTCGAAATCCAGCTCCCCAGCGTCGTCTCGCTGAAATCCTTCGTCAAGCCGACCACGCATCCGGCCTTCACGCGTTTCAACGTTTTCCTGCGCGATCGTTTCGCCTGCCAATACTGCAATTCGCCTGACGATCTCACCTTCGATCACATCATCCCGCGCAGCAAAGGCGGCCAGACGACTTGGGAGAATGTGGTCGCGGCCTGCTCGCCCTGTAACCTCAGGAAGGGCAACCTGACGACGCAGCAGGCCAAGATGTTTCCGAAGCAGACGCCGTTCGCGCCGACCGTGCATCAGCTCCACCGCAATGGCCGCCTGTTCCCGCCAAACTATCTGCACGATAGCTGGCTCGACTACCTGTACTGGGACACCGAGCTGGATCCGTAAAGGGTGCGGCCGTATTTGTGTGCTGAGTCCCACTGCCTGTGTATGAGTGACCTCGCCAGCCAGATTATCCCTCACTACGAAAAGCACGCAGCAGCGTGGGACCGAGACCGTCGGAACGCCTATTGGAACGACAAGGTCTGGCACGACCGTTTCATCGGCCGACTAGCCAAGGACGCCACGGTGCTTGATCTCGGCTGCGGTCCAGGGCAACCGGTTGCGCAGCAGATGATTGAACGAGGACTGCGCGTGACCGGCGTCGACTCCTCACCGACGATGATCTTGTTCTGCCGTGATCGCCTGCCCGATCAAGAATGGATTGTTGCGGATATGCGGCGACTGTCGCTCGGTCGGCGGTTCGACGGCATTCTCGCGTGGGACAGCTTCTTTCATCTTAATCACGACGACCAGCGAAGAATGTTTGCGGTTTTTGCCGACCACGCCTCTGTCGGAACGATATTGATGTTCAATACCGGACCGCAGCACTGTGAGAGCGTCGGCGAATACAGGGGCGATCCGCTGTATCACGCGAGCCTATCACCTGCCGAATACGAGATGTTTACCGCGCGCTTTGGGTTCGGCGTGCTGGAACACGCGACGAACGATGCGCAGGCAGGCGGACGAACGGTGTACCTCTGTCAACGGAATGACTTCGGGTGATGTCGCCTGCTGGGCCCCTGAGCTGAACCGCGCTTCCGCTTTCATCATGTCGGCTGTCCGAACCAGGGCGGATGTCGCCGTGCGCCTGCCCTGACCGCCGCTTCTGAACACAAAGGGACATCCCGCATTGGTCAGCATCACTGACCTCTGCGTGGCGGCGCGGCAACAACCACTTCACAAAATCGCGCCGTGCCGGTTTTCGCCATATCTACGGCGTTTCGCCTGACAATCGTGGTTCTCGGTTATTCGCATGCTCGGCTTCTACTTTGAGAACTACGCCGGCTGGAGTGGCAACTGACCTCAGCCGGGACAGTGACGGCGCGTGAAGGTAGCGGCGGCTGAGCCATGGACGTCCGAGTGGGGATCGGCAGGACCGAATGCGGTTTCGGCTTCCTCCAGAAAGGTTGTCAAAATGCATCTCGCCAGCCGGTTTGCTGCTGCAACAGCCGCGTTCATTTTCGCAACAGTTGGATCGCCAGCCCACGCGGCGTCGGGCCCGTGCGGGGAGATGGCCGGGATATCGGTCTTGCCCTCGCCGTTCGCTCCTTGGAAGGGGGCGCCGCTGCGCGTCATAATCGTCAGCGAAAAGCCGCTCGAGGGTGTGATGTCGCTGGTCGCGCCCGATGGAAGCGTCGCGGCCAAATCGTCTGATCGGCACGGCGGTGCGCCATACTCCTGGTTTGCCGAGGTCGCCGCGCCGGCCGCGGGGACGTGGCACGCCACGCTCGCGCTCGACCACCCGACGGCGGATTGCGGCACGATCACACACGATATCTCCGTGAGCGCGCGCAAGCCGGACCCTGTGGCTATTCCCGCCGGCCGCTTCTGGAAGGTGCGCAACAGCTGGAATCACGAGACGGAAGCCTTGTTCTCGGCGTGGATCGAGAAACTGTTCGACGCGCCGCCCGATCAGGATCTGTCCTGGAAAGCCTGGCATGAAGTCCTGCGCGACCGGTCACGCAACTTCCTGTTCAACTATCTTGGTCGTGGCGAAGACAACGTGAAGACCGGCCTTCGCCCCGACTGCGCCGACTTCGTGTACTTCCTGCGCGCCTATTTTGCCTACAAGGTCGGGCTGCCGTTCGGCTATTCCAACTGCTCACGCGGCACCGGCGGCAGGGCGCCCAAATGCTACCAGTGGTTCGACATGGAGCATCCGGAGATGACACGTCCGCCGGCGCCGCCCGAACAGGAGATCGCGCCGGCGACGATCGCCGACGCCACGCTGCCTGGGCAAACGCCGAGGATCCTGAACATGTTCGGCGGCGCCCCGTCGGCCCAGACACCAGTTCCCGTTGCGGCTCCGCCGAAGCCGCAGCCAAAGCCGCCGACGACGTTCAGTGAATATCTGCGGGATGTCGGCGACGTCGTGCATACGGGCGCAGTGCGGGTCGCCGCGAGCGACGAAAACACCGATTTCTACACCGTTCCGCTGGCACAAGAGACGCTCCGCCCGGGCACGGTGTACGCCGATCCCTATGGACACGTGTTGATGCTCGTTCATCGCGTGCCGGAGATGGACGGCAAGCCGGGCGTCTTCCTCGCCGTCGATGCCGAGCCGGACGGGTCGATCACGCGAAAGCGCTTCTGGCGTGGCAATTTCCTGTTCGTGCACGATCCCGCGCTCGGCAGCCCGGGTTTCAAGCACTTCCGGCCGATCGCGCGCGACAAAGGCGGTTCGTTGCGGCGGTTGGCCAACGCCGAAATTACCAGCAATCCGCAGTACGCCGATTTTTCGCTCGATCAGTCAAAGATGAGTGCCGAGGACTTTTACGATCGCATGGATGACGTGATGTCGCCCGAGCCGCTCGATCCCGTGAAAGCGATGACGGACGCGATCGCGAGTTTGAACGAGCAGGTGAAGACGCGTGTGACCTCGGTCGAAAACGGACGAAAATATCAGGAGAAGCAGGCTGGCGACGTGGCCATGCCCAACGGCCCCTCGATCTTCGAGACGTCAGGAGCCTGGGAGGATTACTCCACGCCGGCGCGCGATTTCCGCCTGTTGATCGCGATGGACGTCGTGCGGGGCTATCCTGATCGCGTCGTGCGGCGGGGGGCGCGCTACGCGATGCCGAACGGCAGGGACATCGCGGATGTGAAGAACGAGCTGCAAGGGGTGCTAGCGTCCGAACTCGCCTCGCGAAAAATATCCTACACCCGCAGCGACGGCTCGCAGTGGACACTGTCGCTCAAGGAGGTCCTCGATCGGGCCCCGAGCTTCGAGATGGCCTATAACCCGAACGACTGCGTCGAGGTGAGGTGGGGCGCGCCTGACAACAGCGAGGAGGCTTCCACGTGCAAGCGGCATGCGCCGCAGGCACAGCGCGCAAAGATGTCGTCGGAATATCGCAACTGGTTCCGCGAGCGGCACTGGCCGACGCACACCTGAATCGCGGTACAGGGCATATCAGGGCCAACCGCTCTCGTGGCGCAAGCAGAACGCACGACCCGCGCTTGTATCCCTACACCGAAGAAGGTTTTTTGGTTACTTCATGAGTCCCGGCACATGTCGTGCTGGGACTCATGACAAAAGCACGTGTCACGTTTTCCGCCTTCACTAATCTCGACCATAGACGCACTTGGCCATAGACCGCAGCGGAACGCCGAACCTGTTGTGAAGGTCATACTCTACGAACGCCTCGAGGCGGCTGTGCGGCTGCTGCGGAGGCCAGGCAAAATAGGGCGTGAAGAAGACCGGCTGCTGCCATTCGATGAGGTTGACCCGGCGATACGCCGAGGGCGCCAGCATCCGCTGTTTCACCGCCCGCTCGCACCAATGACCGAACGTGGATGCCTGTGCGCCGCAAGCCGGGGCAAGCGAAAGCACCAAGGCTGCGAGCGCTGACGTGGCCTTCATATGACTGCTCCTCGTGAGGATGACAACGCAGGAGATTGCGCCAGTCTTTCATGGACGTCTACCAAGATGTCGTGGCGGCTGTGTCGCACCAGTCTGCAATCACCTCGGCCGCCAGTCCACAAAAAGGCTGTAACGCATCTGCGCAGTTAATCTCGAAAATTTTAATCCAGTGATGTGAGCCAGTTCACGTCGAACCCGCACGTTTGGTCCCAGCGTCGCGTGGGGCACTTCAACGTGGGAGAGAAAGATGCGTAGCTTCCTTCTTGCTCTCGCGACGTCCGCGACCGTCCTCGCAACTGGCGTAACCCCGGTCGCAGCTAGCGAGTACCGGTATTGCCTCCAAGGCGAAGAGTTTGCCGGCACCGGCGATTGTAGCTTCACCAACTACCAGCAATGTCAGGCTACCGCATCAGGCCGCATGGCCTATTGCGCTGCCAATCCCGACTTTGCGACCGTCCCGACAATTCGTGTCAGGCCGCACCACCGCTGACGCCGCGTGCGTCGCAAGCAAATCAGATGGCTTGGTCCGCTGTGCATCATAAGGCGAGATCGATCATGTGATCGCAGCGGCCAAGTCTGGTATTGGGCCGGTAGCCGACCTGCTGCAGGTAGCTCGAATGTGCGGGCAACCGGAACGAAACCGCCTCGAGTGAAGGCGTCCACTCATCCAATGGTTGTCGCATCTGGCGTCACCCGCTACTGTGGTGGCCGCCACAACGGGGATCTGTCTTTGACGGCCGGATGTTCATCATACCTCGATCTTTATAGACGGCTGCAGCAATCATGGTCCGCCGAGACCAGCAGCAAATGGCAGTGCGACAACCCGGCAGCAGGGCAATGCGCAGTCACCGCCTTGGTGGTTCAGGACATCCTCGGTGGAGATATCCTGAAGACAAACGTTGATGGAGCGTGGCATTTCTACAATTGCCTCGATGGACGCAGAGTTGATTTCACGGCGGGCCAATTCGTTAGTCCCATCGGCTACGACGATATCGTCAGCAACAGAGACGAAGCCTTTAACGAGACCTCTGCAAGCCAATATGAGCTTCTTCGTTCCTGTGTGACCCTTCTTGGTAGGGAACGTAGTCCAGCACTTGCCGAAAGGCGGTTTGCTGAGCGACGACAAGAATTCATCGGCCTCGATCGCGGCGCGCGCTTCAAACTGATCTATCAGACCAATCTTTGGGGAGCAAAATCGTCTGTATCGGGCGTCGGCTCTGAAATCACTGCGACGCAGAAGCTTCGCGAGGAATTGTCGGATTTGCTGCGCGGCCTGGGTGTGAGAACGTTGCTGGATCTGCCCTGCGGCGACTTCTCATGGATGGCTGAGACTGACCTGGCTGACATTCGATATCTTGGTGCCGATATTGTATCTGAAGTCATCGAGGCCAATTTGTTGAAGCATAGCAAGGGCGACCGGGAATTTCGGCGCTTGGACATCGTCGAAGACCCAATTCCACGACACGATCTTGTCTTGTGCAGGGATTGTTTCGTGCATTTCTCATTTGCTCAGATCAACCGCGCGATCGACAACATCAAGCGATCCGGAAGCAAATGGCTGCTGACGACGACGTTCCCGGGCATTCGCCAGAACCGGGATATTGAAGATGGAGACTGGCGGCCGCTGAACCTTCGATCTGCTCCATTTCTGTTTCCTAGTCCGGATACAACAATCAATGAGGGTTGCACGGAAGCCAGCGGCGACTATTCGGACAAGTCCCTGGCCTTGTGGCGTATCGACAGTTTGCCTGTCCCCCATGAGCGATAACCGAAACGGAATCATTGAGGCTTCCGGTGACAGTCTTTTGGGTCTCAGGACAGTAAATCTAGCAAGGCGAACTGCCCTTCGGGCCAATAGCGGCTATCATCTACGTAGGAGATCGAGGGCCTCGTCTGCGCACACCTCCACACTGCGATGTGCTGTGTCGGTCGGGAATTTCCTCGTCTCTCGCAATCGTGCAAAACACGAAACTGCTCTCCTGCATTTCGGGCTTCATATCTCTCAATAGCGTCTTAAGGTTGAGTTCACCTGCCACAGTCGTATCCATTTCAATAACTCTGGGCCCACCTCTAATGCGAGGATTTGGCTGACACCTTAATCCCCCATAAGCTTGCCTTTCTTCCCCGGAATACCAGCCACCGTCCCCGCGTGGAAGGAAGGGGCGTCGACGCCGCCGGAACGATCGGCTGCCCTCGCTCCGCAACTGCGCTAGAGTGCAGGACTGGCCTGATCGTCAGGAGCCCGCATGTCTACGGCAATCTCAACACTCGGCGGCGTCGGCCTCTTCCTGCTTGGCATGACCGTGATGACGGACGGCCTGAAGGCGCTGGCCGGGTCCGCCCTGCGCACGGTGCTAGCCAAGGCGGCGGCGACGCCGCTGCACGGCTCGTTCTGGGGCGCTATCGTCACGCTTCTGGTGCAATCCTCCAGCGCAACGACCATGACGACGATCGGTCTCGTCAGCGCAGGTCTGCTCACGTTCCAGCAGGGGCTGGGCCTCGTCTTCGGGGCGAATGTCGGCACCACAGGGACCGGCTGGCTGGTCGCCCTCATCGGCGTCCGCGTCTCGCTCACGGCTGCGGCACTGCCGATGATCTTTGTTGGCGCGTTGACCAAGCTTCTGGCCCGCGGGCGAATATCCGGGATGGGCGCCGCCCTCGCCGGGTTCGGGCTTGTGCTTTTTGGGTTGACGACCCTGCAGCAGGGCATGGGCGGGCTGGCCGAACGGTTGCACCCGGCGGACCTGCCTGCCGTTCTCGGCAGTCCCGAGGCCGGGTGGTGGTCGGGCCTGTTCGGCGTGCTGGTGCTGGTCGTGGTCGGGCTGGTGATGACTGCGCTGATGCAGTCGTCAACGGCCGCCGTCGCGGTCACACTGTCCGCCTACTTCGCCGGCGCGGTTGGGCTGGACCAGGCCTGTGCGCTGATCATTGGCCAGAACATCGGAACAGCGACGAGTTCCGCCCTGGCCGCGATTGGCGCCAGCACCACCGCCAAGCGGCTGGCCATCGCTTATGTCCTTTTCAAGCTTATCTCCGCCGTTATCGCGCTGGCGCTTTTCCCCGTCGTCATCCCTCTACTCGTGCGCGCCTCGAGCACCGTCGATGGCGTCACGCTGCTGGCCTTGTATCACACGGCATACAATGTTGTCGGCGTGGTGGTCCTGCTGCCGCTGATCAACTGGTTCACGCGACTGGTCGAGCGTATTCTGCCCGAGCGTGGCTCGCCGCTCACGCGGTGCCTCGACCCTTCCGCGCTTGAGACCCCGATCGTGGCGGTGGAAGCGGTGCGGCGAACGATTGCACGCGCGCTCGTAACGGTATGCAGTTCGATCGAGGCGGCACTGGCCGGCCGTGCTGAACCAATCCGACTGGGGAAGGACACCGCATCGGTGCAGGATGCTGCAGACGCCTTGCGTCAGGCACAGATATTCCTGTCTGATGTGACCGGACCGCCTGAGAGCGACGACGAGCAACAGCGTCTCACGAGCACACTGCACGCACTCGACCACGCGTCTCGACTGACGGAGATGGCGAATAGCGGAATCAATTTCGGTTCGGTGAGTGGCGGACCGGAGGACATCCGCGCCGGAGAGCTATGCGCAGAAGCGATGCGAAGCGCGGCCGCGATTGCGCGCGGGGTGGCGGCGCCAGCCCGCGCCGACGGATCGCCGCAGGTCACAGCCTCGCATGGCGACGTCATGGCCGGTCCGCGCGCGGTCTCCACTGACGAGGCCATGCCCGAGCTCGAGCGTTGCGCGACGCAACTTGGCGAAATGCTGCGCACCCACCGCAGCGCGACGCTGGGCGCGGTCGCCAATGGAACGCTTACCGCCGACGCGGCGCTCGTTCGCGTCGAAACGGTTCGAAGCCTCGAAGCGCTGTCGCGTCACGCCTGGCGCTCCGCAGCCCATCTCGTCGGTCGCGGCTAAACCCGACCGACGGCCTCCGGCGCCTGGTCGCGCGCCTAGGGCTCAGTCTCCGTCGCTGCGGTGGCGCTCGAGGCATACAACGAGCTCGCATAGTAAGTGCGGAATGAAAACCGCGTCAGCACGCCAATGGCGGAAGCGAGCGGTACCGCGACCAACAGGCCCACGAACCCGAACAAATAGCCGAAGGCGAACAGCGCGAACATCACCCAAACCGGATTCAGATGCACACGACGGCCCACCAGATTTGGCGCCAGGACGTAGTCGGCCAGCGCTTGTCCGACAATGAAAATGGCCAACACGAGCCAAATCGGCTTCCAGTCCGGCGAGAATTGAGCAATCGCGATGCACACAGATACCACCAGGCCCGAAAGCGCACCGAGATACGGGATGAAGCTGATCAAGCCGGCCACGACGCCTACCAGGATCCCGTGTTCGAGACCGATCAGTTTCAATGCCGCTGCGTAGTACACCGCGAGCACGAGGCAGAGGAAGCTCTGCCCGCGGACGAATCCGCTGATCGTCTTATCGACCTCGCGTGCAAGCATCCGAACCGTTTCACGATGTGCCGGCGGAACCCAATTGTCGACCGTCGCAATCATTTTGTCCCAATCGTAGAGCAGGTAGCAGGCAACGATCGGCGTGACGATGCCAAGCGAGACGATCGAGATCAGAGCCCGTCCCCCGGACCACAGCGACCTGAGGATGGTGTCGAACCAACTGGTAGCCATTCTCGTCAGCTCGCCGATCGAGCGTTCGGTGTGGTTCAGTCCCTCTCCGACGATCCTGCTTACCCACGGTCGGTCCGGATCGGTTGCCAACGTATGCACCCGTCGGACATAGAGCGGCAGGTGTTCGCCGAAATACCAGAGCTCACGGACGATGACGGGCACTGTCAGAACCATCGCGATGCTGATCAGCGCAACGACGAACGCGATAATGGCAAGCGTGGCCACGAGCCGGTTCACCCCCAAGCGCTCGATGCGAGAAGCCAGGGGATTGAACAGATACGCAAGCGCCATGCCGGCGACGAATGGCAGCAGAACTTCGCGCAACAAGATCACGACCGCGGTGATTGCCGCGAAAGTCGCAATCCAAAACACGAGGGGCCGGGTGCGGCGGACGCCGATCGAGCCCATTGCGATTGGTCGTTTCGACAATTCGCCGGTCATGTGTTGAACACGGTCCGTTGGCGATTTCTTAAACTTGCACGTTTGGCCTACCGCTTATGTGCTTGCGATGGATCCGGATGGCGACCGGATCAGGCAGGACGTGGATATGGTCACGTAGCGCGTCATTCTCGGCCGATGGTCGTCTTGCAGCGCTGCCCGCACCGATAGGTCAGAGGCGCTGCCTCTCCTCCACATCAGGTCGCGCGGCCTTGGCGGCCTGCGAACAGGCCGTAGACAAAGAGTACGACGACTGCGCCCACCACGCCACCAAGGAAACCTGCAGATTCACCGGGCTGATACCATCCAACGGACTGGCCCAGGTAAGTCGCGACGAATGCGCCGACGATCCCCAAGATGGTCGTCAGAATGAAGCCCTTCGGCTCCGTCTTGTCGCCAGGCATGATGAATTTGGCAATCACTCCAACGATAAAGCCAATGATGATCGTCCAAAGGATGCTCATCTCATTGCCCCTGTGTTGAAACCGCCGATCGACAAATCTGCATTCCGGCCGCCCCCACGCCAGTTTCTTTGATACAGATCAAACAGACCGACTTCATTTTTCTAGCGACCGCCTCTTCGAGGAGATCGAGCAAAGCGCGCGCGGCCGACAGCAATCTCGCGATTGCATCAAATTTTAGAGATAGATCGAAGCGACTTTTCAAGGATTTGCGTTAGGTATCGGGTCATGAGCACCCCGACCTACACACTCTGCTCGCGCGCGCTGACGCTGCGGGCCGACTGAACCAACACGTAACTCCCTTCCCAATCCCGCGAAGCAATGGCCGCAGGCGTCCTCGTCTGCGAACTGCGGAACTTTGCCCGTGAACAGGACCGACGATGACCGTCTCTTACTTGAGCTTCCGCGTGCCCTACTCGGCCAACCGGGACTGCGTGATCGTCATCAAGCCCCAGAGGGAGGCTTATCAAGCAGTCTGCGTCGACGCTGCGACCAGGCGGACCATCGGCAGTCCATCTGTTCAGCGTGACTCCAGCGGCGCCCGGCCACAGGTCTCGCCCGCCGATGTCATCGGCCGGATCGGCAGCTATCGCCTGGCCTCCGCCGCTGTCGACCTGGAGGCGGACGAATTGGCCGACCGCAGCCGCCGGATCTCCAGCCAATTGCGGTCGCGCCGGCGTCTGTAGCGCAGGAATTTGCCGGACCGTCTTACGGCTTCCAGGAGAGCCGCATGGTGTCGGCGCGGCGGATTCCGAAATGGCCGCTGATTTTCGGCGGCACATCCAGGTTGAGCTGCGGTATGCGGCCAGCGATTGCGCTGAGGCTTTCCTCCAATTCGGCGCGGGCGATCGCCTCGCCGATGCACCGATGCGCGCCATAGCCGAAGATCGGATGCAGCCGTGGCTGGTCGGTGCGATGAATATCGAAGGTGTCAGGACGATCATAGGCCATCTCGTCGCGCATGGCCGACATGGTCGATAGCGTGACAAGCTGGCCGGCCGGGATGACAGTTCCGCCAACATCGACATCCTCGCTTGTGACCCTTGCGACCGCCCCGACGCTGGGTTCGAAGCGCATCGCTTCGGTGACCGCGCCCGAAACCAGAGCGGGATCACGACACACCTCCGCCCATTGCTCGCGATGCTGAAGCAGAAGAGCGACCTGTACTGCGATCGCGACCCTGGTGGTATCGGTGCCACCGACGATCAGTTGGAAAATCTGGTAAAGCATCTCCTCGGGGGACATTTCACCGGCTTCGCCAGCGGCAGCCAGGAACGCGGACAGGAAATCCCCGCGCGGGCTGCAGCGACGTTCGCCGAGGATCTTGTCGACGTACTCGCGTAGCCTTTGCCCCGCCCTCTCGATCTCGACGAGATCGTCCGGACTGAGCCCAAGACTGAAGGCCTTGGTCACCTCATAGACCAGCAGCGTAAACTCCGGGATGTCCTCGCGCGGGAGTCCGAGAAGATCGGCAATGATGCGGGCGGGTATCTTGGCCGCGAATTCGTCGAGCAAATTGACCTCGCCATCGCCGTACCAATCCTCGATGATATCTTCGGCCGTACGGCGAATGCTTGGACGCATCTCAGCAATTGCGCGGGCAGCAAATAATCGTGAGAACGGCGCGCGACGGCGCCGATGTACATCGCCGTCGGCCGTCAGCATGCCATAGTCGAACACATCGAAGATCGTCCCGCTGTCGAAGCCCTGCATCGTGGGAAAGCTCGTTCCGGTGGGGCGGAAGCGTAGATCCTTGCTCAGACGGTCAACATCGGAAAAGCGCAGCACGAAATATCCGCCGGTTTCGTGCAACACCACGGGGTATTCCTTACGGTAGGCACGGAATACACCGTGAGGATCCGCTTCAAGCTCCTGCAGGGTAACCGTCGGGACTTCATTGCTGGCGAAGCCGACGGAAAGTTTCTTGGTGCTGATCTCTGCCCTCATCGTACAGTCTCCGCCTTTCTAACATGCCCCGGTCTACGAAAGGGGAATGTTGGTCGCGGGGAGTTTCAGCTCGATTTCGCAGGATCATTAGTCTGTTACGTTCGTAACGCGCCCGATCGGTCACCGCGTCCCATTTCACGGAGGGCTCACCTCGAACGCGAGCAGCACGTTGCCGGGCATGCCGCTCCATTGCGCGTAGCCTGAATTGACATAGAGCATGCCGTCCACAATCACCGGACCGGGCCCGTCAATGGCGCCGCCGTGTGCCGGGACGCCGTTCACCGTCTCATAGTCGCGCGCGGTGTCGAATTCCCAGAGCAGACGCGCATCGTCGGTCGCGTAGGCGCGCAAATAACCGCTCACGCCGCCGGAGAAGACAACACCAGGAATGGCGCTAACCGCCGCGGAGAGGGCTGGACTGCATCGCTCGCGCTCACCACAGGAGACCGGCGCCACCTGCATGGTGACCTTGCCATCAGCCAGATTCAGCCCGAACAGACCGCCGCCGGCGTTCGGATCGAGACGCCTTGTGCCATCGCGAAGAAACCGCACGTCGGAGTTCGCGACATAGATCCGCTGCTGATCAGCGGCGGAGCCCCACTCGCTGCCGCCCAGCGGCCCTCCCTTGCCGACCCGCGTTTGCCAGATGATCTTGCCCTCGTCATCGGGATCGAAAGCGTGGACTATTCCTGACTTCTGCCCGATCACCAGCATGCGGCGCCCGTCCGGCAAGCTCACCAGGATTGGCGATTGGCCGAAATCGTGGTCCGGACCGGGATCTTCCGGACAGTTGGTCTTGTCGTACCCGTAGCAGGCGACGACATAGCTGTCCTTGGGGGTTGCCTGCCGATGCCACAACATCCGGCCGGACTTCAGGTCGAATGCGACGATGGCGTCGCTCGTATCCGCCGGCGGGTTCGAATAGGAGTTGCTTGTCGCGACGTACAGGGCCTCGCGCTTCACATCGATCGTCGGCGCGGACCACACCGAGGCGCCGGACGGACCGTAAAGTTGCACCCCCGCGGCATTCCTGGTCGTCGGACGAGGCGCTTCCGGAATCGTGTACGACTTCCAGATCGGCGCGCCGGTCGCCGCGTCCAGGGCCACCACGCTGCCGCGAAACGTGCAGCATTCGTAAGCGGGCCGCGATCCCGTCGCTTCCTCGATGGAGGAGACTGGAACGTAGAGGACGCCGGAAAACAGAGCCGGCGTTCCGGTAATCCGGGCGGCGGGATGGTCTTCCACCTTCTGCTTCCAGATCAGTGCGCCCGTTGTTGCGTTGACGGCGTAGGCATTGGCACGGATATCGCCGAAGAAAATCGCGAACTCATTCTTGCCCGGCAGCGGACCGAAGCTGATCGCGGTGCGTACTGGCGCGTCCGTCGCAAACGTCCAGAACGTGCAGCCGCTCCTGGCGTCGAGCGCGTGCACCTTGCTATCGGCGCCGCCGACAAACAGCATGCCGCCGATCACGGCGGGCTGGGCATTGGCAGTGGAGACGCCAGGAAAGCCGAACGTCCATTTCAGGCGCAACCGAGGCACCTCGTCCGCCGTCAGGCCCGCCATCTCGGCGGCTTGAAATCGGCTGTTGTTGATATCAGCGCCCCAACCGGTCCATCGCGGCCGGTCGAACGCCCCGTCGAAGCCGTGGGCGGCTTCCACGCAGTGCCCCGCTGCGTCGGCCTTGGCGGCAGGAGCGCTGTCGCCAACCTGTCTCCCCGTGACGAAGGAGGCGATCGCTTTGCGCTCATCATCGGTGCGGTCCTTAAGCATGGGAGCCATGCTCCCCGACGTGATGGCTCTGAGCACATGCTCGAACGCCATCGACTGCAATGCGGCGCGGTTGGGAATGCGGCTCTGCGGATCGCCCGCATCGTGGCACTGGGCGCAGTGCTGCGCATAAAGCTCGGCACCGGACTGCGCCGCGGTGGCGGGAAGACAGGACCAGATCAAGAGGCCAACGGCCGCAGCGCTCGATCTCATGAGGCTCCCCCCTGGGCGCGACGATCTGAACTTATCGTCTCGGAAAGATCTGCAACCTGGGGATGATAGCGTGATCGGGAAATCTCGACCAGTCAGAACCGGCGCTGGGGCCATGACCACCGGCGCATGTTGTTGGGCGAGCAGCGAGGCGAGCGGAACTCCAGGTGCAGTGAACTCGTTCAGACTGGACGCCGCGCCACTGCCGACTGATCCTGGGTGGACGGAGCGACAATCCGGATACGCCGCGAATGACCTGAAACCACTTGCAAAGGAGGTTTTGCCATGCCGACGACAGCCGAGAAAGACCACGTCTACAAGATCCTGGACCTCGTCGGATCGTCCGAGAAGAGCATCGAGGATGCGATCCAGAATGCCATTGCCCGCGCTGCCAAGACCATTCGCGAGATGAAGTGGTTCGAAGTCGTGCAGACGCGAGGCCATATCGAGAATGGCGCCGTTCGCCACTACCAGGTCACGCTGCGGGTTGGATTCACATTGGAGGAGTGAGTCCGGACATCCGGCGCGCCACATAACCATTCTTGCGCCAAGTCAAAGATGTGAGGTAGCCCCCGTGCGACAGATTCATGTTTTCGTTTGACGCTCAACGTCGTCGGGAGGCTAAGTGCAGATGGAAGAACGGTCCGGCGCCCCTTTGATCCCGCAAACCGGCGCGCCGGATACGCTTGCGCAGGTCCGCACGCTGCCCGAGCTGCTGCGTTGGCGCGTCCGGGCAACGCCTGATACGGAAGCCTACCGGCATTTCGATGCAGCCGCCGGGCGCTGGGTCAGCCATTCCTGGCACCAGATCGACCTGGAGTTCGACCGCTGGCGGCGCGCACTCGCCGCCGAGGGGTTCGCAGCCGGCGAGCGCGTCGCCATCCTGATGCCAAATGGCATCGAACATATCGCGATGGACCAGGCCGCATTGTCGCGCGGCCTGGTGCCGGTGCCGATGCACGCGATCGATAATCCCGAAAGCATCGTCTACATCCTGAAGGATTCCGCGGCGTCGCTGCTGCTGGTCGACACCATCGACCGTTGGCGGATCCTCGCAAGCGCCGGCGCGCCGACGGATACGCTCAAGCGTGTCGTCTGCGTCGATCTGCAAGGTACCGAAAACCCGGCAATGATGGATCATCGCCTCATGGCGCTGAAATCCTGGCTGGAGCGCGGACAGGCGGCCGAGGCCGTCACAGACGACGTCGCGTTGCAGCCGGATGATCTTGCCGCGATCGTCTACACCTCCGGCACGACCGGGCGCCCCAAAGGCGTCATGCTCTCGCACGGCAACCTCGTGGCGAACGTCAAGGCGATCCACGCGCGCATCGCCGCCAGCCCAAATGATGTCTTCCTGTCCTTCCTGCCGCTGTCGCATACGTTCGAGCGCACCGGCGGCTACTACTATCCGATCGCCGCCGGCGCCTGCGTCGCCTATGCGCGATCGGTGCAGCAGCTCTCCGATGATTTGAAGCAGGTGCGGCCGACCGTGCTGATCTCGGTGCCGCGGATCTATGAGCGCATCTATGCCCTGATCATGCAGCACAGCGAGGCGGCCGGCCGCTTCGAACGCGAATTGCTCGATCTTACCGTTGCCGTCGGCGGACGGCGCTTTGACGCGAGGCAACAAGGCCGCAGCCCGTCGCTGTTCGACCGGATGCTCTGGCCGCTGCTCAAGCGCCTGGTCGCCGACAAGGTGCTGGCTCAGTTCGGCGGGCGGCTGCGCGTCGCCGTCAGTGGCGGCGCGGCGATCGGCGAGCGCGTGATCCGGCTGTTCCTCGCGCTCGGACTGGACATCCTGCAGGGCTATGGCATGACCGAGACGTCACCCGTCGTCTCCGTCAATACCGCAGATGACAACGATCCCCGCTCGGTCGGCCGGCCGCTCGACGGTATCGAAGTCAGCATCAGTGAGGATCAGGAGCTATTGGTGCGGGGGCCCAACGTGATGCTCGGCTATTGGCACCGTCCGGACGAGACGCGCCGAATCAAGCAAGCCGACGGATGGCTGCATACCGGCGATCAGGCCCGCATCGAAGGCGGCCGCATCAGCATCACCGGCCGCATCAAGGACATCCTGGTGACCTCGACCGGCGAGAAGATCGCGCCCGTCGATCTCGAAACCGCGATCCTCGCCGATCCCTTGTTCGAGCAGGCCATGGTGATCGGCGAGAATCGTCCTTTCCTCGCGGCGCTCGTGGTGCTGAATGCGAAAAGCTGGGAGCGGGAGAAGGCCAGACTCGCGGGCAGCGGCGCGGACGCAGAAACCGCGTTCCTCGTCAAACGGATCGCCGAGGCCGTCAAAGCCTACCCGGCCTATGCGACACCGCGCGCGGTATGGTGGACGCTGGAGCCATGGACCATTGCTGCCGGCCTGCTAACGCCGACGCTGAAGAACAAGCGCCCGGCGCTCGAGCATCGCTTCGCGGCCGAGATCGAACAAATCTACACGCGCAAGCCACAGGGTGGATCGCGTCCTGCACCTGCGCACGCGATCGAAGGATCGGCCGATAGCCGGTGAGGTGTACATGCGCTGTCATTCCGGGGCGATGCGCAGCATCGAGCCCGGCATCCATTTTCCCACCAACACCTGCGGCCCCATGGATTCCGGGCTCGCGCTGACGCGCGCCCCGGAATGACGGGTGGCGATTGTTGGCGCGAACGAATGACGAATTCACTTTCCGCCTTCGTCGCTTTCAGCCACAGCTTGACTCGCCTGGCGCCTTGTTGATGAAGTGTTTGAGTGGCGACACGCGACATGCCTCAGAACACAAAAGCGGCTGCGAGCAGCCCACTAAAAATGGAAACGCCTCATGCTGATCCCGATCGCCGACGTGCCGCGCTGGTATGCTGAACGCCAGCCGGCGGATACGATCGCCATTCGTCATGGACAGGATACGCTGACGTGGGAGCAACTCGAGCGCGGTGCCAATGCCCGCGCGCGGGCGTTTGCGGCCAAGGGCGTCAAGCCCGGCGACTTCGTCGCGATCGGGCTGCCCAACAGCAACGCATTCTTCGAGACCACCTTTGCGGTATGGAAGTGCGGCGCGACGCCGACCTCGCTGTCCTGGCGATTGCCGCGCGGCGAAGCGGCCGCGGTGCTCGATATCCTCAAGCCCGCGCTGGTGGTGGGCGGCGAACCCAATTGGAATGCGCCGAACTCGCTGCCAATCGGCTTCGTGCCCGAAGGATTTTCCGACGAGCCGCTCGCGGCTCCCGTCTCGCGCTATTGGAAGGCGATGACGAGCGGCGGCTCGACCGGCCGGCCGAAAGTGATCCTCGATCATCTGCCCGCCGTGGTCGATACCACCATGGCGCCACCGCTCAGCATCCCGCTCGGCGCCTCGCTGCTCAATCCGGGGCCGCTGTATCACAACGCGCCATTCATCGTTTCGCATTTTGCCTTGTTCGGCGGCGGACGCCTCACCGGCCTGACGAAGTTCGATGCCGAGGAGACGCTGCGGCAGATCGAGGCCGAGCGCGTGCAATGGGTCAATTTCGTGCCGACCATGATGCACCGGATCTGGTCGCTGCCGGACGAGGTGCGCAACCGCTACGATCTCTCCAGCCTGCAGGTCGTGTTCCACATGGCGGCGCCGATGCCGCCATGGCTGAAGGAGAAATGGATCGAGTGGCTGGGGCCGGAGCGGATCTGGGAGCTCTATGGCGGCACCGAACGGCAGGGCTCCTGCATCATCTCCGGCGTCGAATGGCTCGCGCACAAGGGCTCGGTCGGCAAGATCGGCGAGACTGCGCGCCTGCGCATCATTGGCGAGGACGGCAATGACGTCGCTCCCGGCGAGACCGGCGAGATCTATTTCCTGCCCAATGATGGCGCCGGCACCACCTATCACTATCTCGGCGCCGAACCGAAGCGCCGCGCCGACGGCTGGGAGTCGCTTGGCGACATCGGCCGGCTGGATGAAGATGGCTATCTCTATCTCGGCGACCGGCTCGCCGACATGATCCTGCGCGGCGGCGCCAACATCTATCCGGCGGAGGTCGAGGCTGCGGTGTGTGCGCATCCCGACGTGCGCTCCTGCGTGGTGGTCGGCCTGCCCGACCCCGAATTCGGCCAGCGCATCCATGCGATCATCGAGTGCGATCCGGCGGTCAACGCGCAGGCGATCGCCGATGGCATGAGCGATTTCCTCGCCGACAGGCTGAGCCGCTACAAGCATCCGGAGAGCTTTGAAATCGTGGACGCGCAGGTGCGCGACGATTCCGGCAAGGTCCGTCGCACGCTGTTGCGCGACGAGCGCGCCGCATGGCTGAAGGAGAATCGCCCATTCCGGATCATGCCATCGCGCGTGCACGCGAAGGCGGAGTGACTTCGAGACAATTTCTGCATGCCTCGCGTTCGATACGCGCCGTCATTCCGTGCGCGCGTCAGCGCGAGCCCGGAATCCATTTCTCCACCTGCGCATGCGGCCTGATGGATTCTCTGATGTGCAATTGCACATCATAGCTCGCGACTTCGTCGCGCCCCGGAATGACAGCGAATGGACTGGCTAGCCGAGCAACTCCAGCGTTCTCGGATCGGCTTCGCCGCCATAATATTTCTTCAGCGCAGCGGGAAATTCCGGAGCGGCCGACGCGGCGGCGAACAAGGTCATCGAGGAGCGGAACTTCAGATCATCGGGGCTGCCGAGAATGTCCCGGATGGTCTTGCCTTCGACCGCGTTGACCAGACGCATGCACTCCAGGAGCCGCGGTCCCAGGATATCATGCTGGAGATAGGCGATCGCCTCGTCGCGGGAAGCGATCGCAAAACGCTGCGCCATCGCGCTGAACCCGAGGCCGGCAAGCTGTGGGAAGATGAACCACATCCAGTGGCTTTGCTTGCGGCCGCGGCTGAGCTCCGCCACAACCTGCCGATAAACCGGAGCCTGTGCATCGACAAAGCGCGCGAGATCAAAGCGGTCGCTCATAAACTCCTCCCTGATGGGCCGACAAGCTCGGCGAGACGATCGAGCAGCGGCCGCTGGCCTTCGAGGATCTTCGCATGCGCGGCCGCGAGATCGAACCATTCGGCGCGGTCGATCTCAGGGAATGCCTGCATCTTCCCGCTTCTCGGTGGCCACTCGATCTCGAACATATTACTCCTGATAGCATGCACATCGAGATCGCCTTCGACGGCGAAGGCGATCACGCGCTTTCCGGCACGCTGGCGGATCTCGCCCAGCGGCTCAAACGGCTGATCAAGGACGACGCCGGTCTCCTCGGCAAATTCACGACGGGCCACCGCGATTGCATCCTCTTCCCCGTCCATCTCGCCCTTCGGGATCGACCACGCGCCCTCGTCCTTGCGGCGCCAGTAAGGCCCGCCGGGATGCACGAGCAGAACTTCCAGCCGCGCCCCCGAACGGCGATACATCAGGATGCCCGCACTTGCGGGCGCGCGACGTTCCGCCTTCAACGATCTTTGCTCCCGCGACACATACCCGCTCGGGCGTAACCCGCTAGCCAGACCCGATGCTATCCCCGGATGCGTTCGGTTTCAAAATCGTCAGCACCGGCGGGGCTGACGCATTTGTAGTCGTTCCAAACGATGAAGCCCGCTCGCGCTGGGCTCATTTCGTTGTTATATTGCCTCCGGGACGATCGACCGGACATTGACTATTGGGTGCGGCGTTAGTCGAAGGAAACGCGATTCTTACGGAGATCCTTCATGTCTTCCTTGACCGAATGGAAAGTGCCACCGGCGCACCAGCCCAGTTCCGGCAACTACAAATTCGACCTCGACCGCACGCTTACCGCCGTGGTGGGACTGCACTCCATCATCCCGTCCGACGCGTTCAGCGCGGAGACGCTCGGCACGGAGCGCGCCGGCAACGGTGTCCTGATCGACGACGGGCTGGTGCTGACGATCGGCTATCTCATCACTGAAGCGGAAACCGTGTGGCTGCATCTTGGCGACGGTCGTGTGATCGAGGGCCATCCGCTCGGCTTCGATTTCGAATCCGGCTTCGGCCTGGTGCAGGCGCTGGGACGGCCGGGCATCGAGCCAATGCCGATCGGCTCCTCCGCCGCGACGAGGGTCGGCGACAATGTCGTGGTCGGCGGCGCCGGCGGCCGCACCCGCTCGCTGGCGAGCCAGATCGTGGCGAAGCAGGAATTCGCAGGCTATTGGGAATATCTGCTCGATGAAGCGATCTTCACCTATCCCGCGCATCCCAATTGGGGCGGCACCGCGCTGATCTCCGGCAAAGGCGAATTGATCGGCATCGGCTCGCTGCAGCTCGAACGCGAGCGCAACGCCCGCGCCGAGCACGTCAACATGATGGTGCCGATCGACCTCTTGATGCCGGTGTTCGACGACCTGCGCAAATATGGCCGCGTCAACCGGCCATCGCGGCCCTGGCTAGGCATGTACACGACCGAGATCGACAACCGCATTGTCGTAGTCGGCATCGCCGGCAAGGGGCCGGCGGCGCGCGCCGAGCTGAAGACCGGCGACGTCATCCTCGCCGTTGACGGCGAAAAGGTGATGAGTCAGGCGAGCTTCTATCGCAAGCTCTGGTCGCTCGGCACCGCCGGCGTCGACGTGCCGCTCACCGTCTATCACGAAGGCGTCACCTTCGACGTCACGCTGGCCTCGATCGATCGCACGAAACTGTTGAAGGGGCCGCGGCTGCATTGAGCACCGGGAGCGTCGCAATGAGCGAGGCCGTGGTGGACGACATCGTGGCCGTGCTGCCGCCGCTGTTGCAGACGCTCGAATCGCTCGGCTTCATCGCGCGCCATTTGCACCCGCCGGAGTTCGGCCATGTGATGCAGATCGCGGGCGAGCCGGACGAAGCGCTGCGCGCGGTCCGCCCGCGGCTCGCCGACTGGCCGGAGCAATTTGCCGCGATCAGCGCGCAGCTCGAAGCCGCAAGCGATGCGGCGCTCGCCGCCTGGCAGGGCCTGCGCGCGGTACAGGACGGCAATGGCGATCTGGTGAGCGTGTTCCGCGCGCTGCGCTACACGCCGCGCGCGCTGGAAGCGCTCTATCCGCTGGCCGCGCGATTGCCGCCGGTGAACGAGTTCTTCACCGATCCCGCCTTGCGCGGGGATGCCGAACTGCTGGCGCGGCTGGCCGAGCCCGCCGGTGAAACCACCGGCATCCTGCACGACAGTAACGAGCCCGGCAGCCGCGGCGGCTTTTCGCTCTACGTGCCGGAATATTACACACCCGAGCGCGCCTGGCCGCTGGTGATGGCGCTGCACGGCGGCAGCGGCAATGGCCGCGGCTTCTTGTGGAGCTGGCTGCGCGATGCCCGCAGCCGCGGCGCCATCCTGGTCTCGCCGACCGCGCGCGGAAGCACCTGGGCCTTGATGGGCGACGATATCGACACGCCGAATTTGGTCCGCATTCTCGATTTCGTGCGGGCGCGCTGGACTATCGACGAGAAGCGAATGCTGATGACGGGAATGAGCGACGGCGGCACGTTCTGCTATGTTTCAGGCTTGGACGGCGCCTCGCCCTTCACCCATCTTGCGCCTGTCGCCGCGACCTTCCATCCGTTGATGGCGCAGATGGCGGATGCGGATCGCCTGCGCGGCCTGCCGATCCATATCGTGCATGGGAAGCTCGACTGGATGTTCCCGGTGCAGGTCGCGCGCCAGACGCAGCAGGCGCTGAGCGCGGCCGGCGCTGCCGTCACCTATCGCGAGCTCGACGACCTCAGCCATACCTACCCGCGCGAGATGAACGCGGCGATCCTGGAATGGCTGAACGAAGTGCCGTAGCCCGGGTGAAGCGCCAGCGTAACCCGGGAATGCTTGCTACGCTGACGCAAGAGGCCTCGTCGACGTCGAAGTTTCAGACCAGACCACCATTGGCACGCAGCGTCTGGCCGTTGATCCAGGCACCCTCGGGGCCGGCGAGGAAGGACACCACCGAGGCGATGTCTTCGGGCGTGCCGAGTCGCTCCAGCGGATTCGCCTTGGCAAGGCGGTCGATCAATTCCGGCGACTTGCCGTGCAGGAACAGATCGGTCGCGGTCGGACCGGGGGCGATCGCGTTGACCGTGATCGCTCGTCCGCGCAATTCCTTGGACAGGATCGCGGTCAAGACCTCGATCGCCGCCTTCGTCGCGGTGTAGACGCCGTAGGTCTCGAACTTTGTGCCGACGACGCTGGTCGAGAAATTGATGATGCGCCCGCCGTCGCGCAGCCGGCGCGCGGCCTCGCGCATCGCATTGAAGCTGCCCTTGAGGTTGATGGCGACGTGCTGATCGAACAGCGCGTCATCGGTGTCGGCGATCCTGGCAAGCTTCATGATGCCGGCGTTGTTGACGAGCACGTCGACGCCGCCGAAGGCGGCCTCCGCCGCATCGAACATGCCGCGCACTGCATTGGGATCGCTGACATCGGCCTTGGCGGTAAGCGCCCGTCCGCCGGCCGCTTCGATCCGGCTCGCCACCGCCTCGGCGGCTTTGGTGTCTCCGGCGTAATTGATCACGACGGTGAAGCCGTCCTTTGCAAGGCGTTGGGCGACCGCAGCGCCGATCCCGCGCGAGGCGCCCGTTACCAGTGCTACTTTTTTGGTCCCGTTCGACATCTTTGTTCTCCTGCTGATTTGCGGCCAGGCCGCTGGGTGGCAGGAGTAAAGTAGGCGCTTCCATCTCCCGGATAATTATGTATTTTTTGGCCTTACTGTTCGTAAAACTCGGACAATCGAGATGGATCGGTTCGATGCGATGCGGGTGTTCACCCGCGTGGTGGAGCGGCGCAACTTTTCGTTGGCGGCGGAGGATCTCGGGCTGCCGCGCTCGACGGTGACGGACGCCGTCAAATCGCTGGAGGCACGGCTCGGCGTGCGGCTGATCGAACGCACGACACGGCATGTCCGCCCGACCCTCGATGGCGAAGCATATTATCGCCGCTGCCTGTCGCTGATCGCCGACCTCGAGGATGCCGAAGGTGCATTCGCCGGCGGCAAGCCGAAGGGGCTGTTGCGGCTGGAAGTGCAGGGCACGTTGGCGCGTCACTTCTTGTTGCCGAACCTGCCGGGCTTCTTCACGGAATATCCCGACATCGAGATCAATATGAGCGAGAGCGACCGCTGGATCGACCTGATCGAGGAAGGCGTCGATTGCGTGTTGCGCTTCGGCCATCTGCCCGACAGCGACATGATCGCAAGGCAGGTGGTGATGCTGGAGCGCCTCACCTGCGCGGCGGCTCGTTATTTCGAGCGCTTCGGCACGCCGTCTGGTCCCGATGTGCTCGAAGGCCACCGCATGATCGGGATACGCTCGCTGACAACGGGACGGCTGCGGCCGATGGAGTTTGTGGTCGACGGCACAGTTCGCGAAGTGATGCTGCCGGCGATCATGTCGGTGACGGGACCGGAGAGCTACCTCGCTACCGCGCGGCTCGGCCTTGGCCTGGTCCAAGTGCCGCGCTTCCACGCCGAAGCCGATCTCGGGCGCGGGGCCCTCGTTGAGGTGCTCACGGAATGTCCGCCGCCCTCGGTCCCGGTATCCCTGCTCTACCCACGCAATCGCCAGCTCTCGCCGCGCGTACGCGTGTTCATCGATTACGTGTTGCGCGCCTTCGGGCGGGCGTGAGTGCGGTTCCGGCCCGACCCGGAACCATCCGCCGGCCATCCCCGTTATCTGCGGTCACCGGAGGTTTCGTCATGCGAACGTTTTTCGGAATGATCTTGGGTGCGCTGCTGCTGATTGCGGGCGTTTATCTCTATGATTCGATGCGAACGTCGAGCGTGGCGGGCGGCCAACTCGCGCAGAGCGGCCGCACCATCGTCAACTGGGACGTTGCCGCCGATGACCTGAAGGCGCTGAAGGCTCGCGCCCATGAGGATTGGCAGAGGATTTCGTCGCGCTAGCGAGCACGACGGCCATTAGCGGCTCATGTTCGCCTTGCGCGCATCGGCAATGGCCTGCACGAACTGCTCCTTGGTCAGGATGCCGGGCACGCGGAATTTACCGACGATGAAGGACGGCGTGCCCTGAAAACCAAACGCCTCGGCCTGCGCGTTGTTGCGCGTAAGAATGGCATCGATTGATGTGGCATTGGCCGCAAGATCGCGCTTCAAGCGATCCATATCGATGCTCGCACCTGCGAGCACCTCCTGTATCCGCGGCTCGGTCAGCTTCGTGGTGAGGCCCATCATCGCCTCATGCGCGGCCTGAAACTTGTCCTGATACTTCGCCGCCAACGCCATGCGCGATGCAACCTTCGATACATCGCCCAGGATCGGCCAGTCCTTCCACACCAGGCGCACCTTGCCATCGTCCTGCGCAATTTGCTGCAGTTCAGGTGCGATCTTGCGGCAATAGGGACATTGATAGTCGAACCACTCGACGATGCTGATGTCGCCCTTGGCGTTGCCGGCGACAGGGATCTCCGGATCGCGCAGCACGGCCGCTTCGGTCAACACCTTCTCTTCGTCCTGCGCGGCGGCAGCGCGGCTGAGCAGCGTAACGCCGACAGCCATCAGGCCGAGCGCGGCGCGGCGCGTGGGTTCCGGATTGATCCCGGCACGATCGGTCGATGGGCTCATGTCAAATCTCGCGGCTGCCTGCGCTGTCTACGCTCGGCGGGCCGAGATGTCACGCCGCTTTGCCGAGCCCGCACAGCCCATCGCAATGTCGGCCGAAACACGGCACCATGAAGGCTGGTGCGGCCAGTGTCGTACTCCGGCCGCGCCATTTGCTTTGTTTGGGCATGATCTTTTTCGGAAAACCGGTGTCCACTTTTCCGGATCATGCCCTAGGAGATCAAGCAGCGCCCTTCAACCGCTTGGTGCATTCGCTGTAGTAGCCGCCGCCCTTCTGGATCCACTTCAGGCCGCCATTGGCATTGCTGGCCTTGTTGGCATTGTACTGGTCGACGCAAGTGTGCATGCGGGCCTTGCCCTCGGTCTCCTTGGAGTATTTCGGATCGACCGCGTTCGGGAATACCGCCGGTCCTGCCGGCGACGTGGGCGCTGCGGCTGGAGCAGCTTCCTTCTTGGCCTCCTTGGCGGCCGGGGCCGGCGCGGGCGCGGCGGCTGTCGGTGCAGCGGGCGCGGCAGCGGCTGGCGTTGCGTTTGCGCCGCACTCGGCCTTGCGGAAGTCGTTCCACTTCTGGCCGCCCAGTGTCCCGGCTGCCTTGGCTGCCTGGTACTTGGCGCTGCATTCCTGCGCGGTCAGGGCCTGCGCCGGCGCCGACATCACGAATGCGGCAAGACCCGAGGCGGCCATCGCACAAAGCAGTTTGGCTTGAATTGTCATGGTTGTTCTCCCTTTCCGTCAAACCTCAGCGCGTTGACGAGGGCCGCATCCTAACGCAACCGGAACTTGCGACAACGCATTGGCGAACCGCCCGCTCAAAATATTGTGGCGCCCGATACGCGCGATATTCATCGGCGGTTCAGCATCGGGCGACGACGGTTTCGCGTCCACTCATTCGAGGTGCGCTCCATGCCGAAGTTTTCCTCCCTCGCCACCACAACCGCCCTCGCCGCGTTCCTGCTGACGGGCACCGCCTTTGCGCAAACCACCACGCCCGCACCGAAGGACACGGCCAAGACCGAGACCAAGGCGGCGCCGACGCCGGAAGAGAAGAAGGCGCGCAGCGCCGCCTCGCTGGAATGCTCCAAGCAGGCCGATGCGAAGAGTCTGCACGGCAAGGAGCGCAAGAAATTCCGCCGCGAATGCCTGAAGGAAGCCGCCGACAAGAGCGCGGGAGCGAAGTAAGCGGCACCCCGCCATCCCGAACACGGGGATGGCGAGCAGCGACGCTCTAAAAATCCGGCGCATTGCTGCAATCGCGAGATGCATTTGTCGCGGGCCTGCGGATTTGGCATAACGCCAGCGTGAACCAGCTTCCCGCATCGATGGCGCTTGCCATTCCCAGCCGCGCGAACATCCTCAATACGACCGAGACGCTCGTCATCGGCGCCGCGGGCGGCCTGCTGTTTTTGTGGGCGAACCTGCCGGGCGGGCTGATTTCCGGCGCGATGATCGCGGTCGGCATCGCCGCGCTCGCCGGCCGGCCGCTCACCGTGCCGCCGGTGGTGACCCAGACCGTGCTGGTTCTGCTCGGCATCTCGCTGGGCTCCCTGGTATCGCGGCAACTGATCCAGCATGTGAGCGCCTATCCGCTCACCATCGCGCTGCTCTCGCTCGCCACCGTCTGCTCGATCTTCGGCAGCAGCTTCTACCTGCAGCGCGTACATGGCTGGGACCAGACCTCGGCTTTCCTCGCCGGCAGCCCCGGCGCGCTGTCGCAAATCACGATGCTCGCGATCGAGAAAGGCGCCGATGTCGCCGCGATCGCCGTGGTGCAGACCATGCGCGTGATCATCCTGACCGCCGCTTTACCACTGATGCTGGCGGTGCTCGGCATAGCACCGGCGGCGCCGCCGACGATTGCCTCCGCCAGCGCCTCGCCGATCGAGCTCGTGGCGCTGATCGCAGCCTCCATCGGAGCGGCGCTCGTGCTGCGCTGGGCGAAATTTCCGGCAAGCTGGATGTTCGGCGCCATGCTCGCCTCCAGCCTGCTCCACGGCGTCGGCGCGATCGAGGGCGGCTTGCCGCCGTGGGTGCGCGGCGTCGCGCTGGTCGGCATCGGCGCCCTGATCGGCTCGCGTTTTGCACGGATGAAGCTCTCGACCCTGCGCAGCCACATCAATGCCGGGCTGGGCTCGTTCGCGGTCGCGATCGTGATCTCCGCGATCTTCGTTGCCGCGATCACGCTGACGACGCAGGTCCGCCTCTCCGACGTCGTCGTCGCCTTTGCCCCCGGTGCGATGGACGCCATGCTGGCGCTGGCGCTGACGCTGCATATCGACCCGATCTTCGTCGGCGCGCACCACCTCTCGCGCTTCGTGTTCGTGACGCTGGCGACGCCCGGCATCGTGCACCTGTTCGGCCGCCCGCAGGAGGATGTGGACGATTAGGCGGGCTTTCCCCGTGTACGATCTCGTCCCCCCTTGCATCGGCGTCACTGGCTTTTGTGGTGTGAGCAAGGGTTTGCTAATCCAAATTTCAAACAGCGGTCCCGTAGGATGGGTAGAGCGAAGCGAAACCCATCAGCTTTGAACCCAGCTGCGCGAATGATGGGTTTCGCTTCGCTCTACCCATCCTACGTCTGAAACAGCGGATGTGAGTTCGCGTTCTCGCGGCGCTTCGCGCCCGAGCTTTGCATCTACTTTCCGCCCTCCTCGATATCAGAGGGCGCAGGGAAAGCCGGGTGCCGGTTGCACCCATGGGCCCCGTGCAACAAAAAGCACGGGGGTAGGACCACAGGTTCAACCGAAAACACTCCGGCTTTCCCTGCGCAGTGGTTTACGACTTACTTCGTGCTCTTCCCGGTGACCGGGCTTTCTTGCCACCGTCGCCTCTCGCGCGAACTTGTTTCGCGCAAAAAACTTAGCGCCAGCGTCGGGGCGCCAGAACCACACGACTTCGCCGTCCGCGCATAGCTGCGTTCGTCGTTCGCAGCACCCGCGTCCACCGCATCTCACCGCAACGTTCGTGACGATCGCGACCCGCCCCTCATCCGCCGTGAGACGCGCGGAGTTAAATCACTGATTTGCCCGACGGCGGAAGCGGAATGTTTTTTGCGCGAGGACTGGACGACCCAAATCACCTTGGAAACACTGGCGAATTCTTCTCCTCTGTCATTCCGGGACATCGCGCAGCGATGAACCCGGAATCCATTTCTCCACTCGCGCAAGCGGCCCAATGGATTCCGGGCCTGCGCCTTCGGCGCATCCCGGAATGACGAAGAGGAGTTGGTGGTCACCCTGGCGCTGTGGTGACGGCGACGGTGTTATTGACGATCACCGTATTATGGCCGCTGCACCAGAAGCCCCTTATTCGAGCGCCGCGGGTTTGACGGCGACGATTTGACCCGCCGCCTTGAACAGCAGCGGGAGCCGTGAGAGATGATCCCTTATGAGAACTGCCGTCGTCTATGTTGGCGCCGCGATCGCTGAAATCGCCGGTTGCTTTGCGTTCTGGGGCTGGTTGCGTCTTGGCAAGCCTGTCTGGTGGCTGCTTCCGGGCCTGCTCTCGCTCATCGTGTTCGCGTACCTGTTGACGCTCGTTGAGACCGAGGCGGCGGGACGCGCCTACGCCACCTATGGCGGCATCTATATTGTCGCCTCGCTTGGGTGGCTCTGGGCGGTCGAGAGCGCACGTCCCGATCGCTGGGACATTACAGGCGCTTCCATATGTCTGATCGGCGCAGCCGTCATTCTATGGGGACCACGTGGGTAGCGGTAGTCGGAACAATGACGGGACTGTCATTCCGGGGCATCGCAAAGCGATGAGCCCGGAATCCATTTTGCCGCTTGCGCCTGTTGCCCGATGGATTCCGGCCTGCGCCTTCGGCGCATCCCGAAATGACGAACGGGCGATCTCTCAGGCTCTTACCGTCCGAGCAAAGCCCCAGGCGGAGATGGCGGCCATCAGAAGCGAGATCAGCACGTTGTAGCCGGCGAGCGAGAGGCCGAGGAAGCGCCACTGCACCTCGTCGCAGCGGATGACCTTCACCGTATCCAGCCGCTGCAGCAGCGTGCCGGCGCTGCCGAGATTGCCGACCGGCCCGGTGCAATCGGTCGGCCCCTGCCAAAAGCCCCATTCGACGCCGGCGTGGTAGGCGCCGAGCCCGGCATTGACGAGTGCGGCGATCACGAGGACCGCGAGCCCTGCAAGCAACAGCGGCCGCGGCGCCCCCTTCGCGGCGGCGAACGCCACCAGCGCTCCGAGCGGGACCGCGAGATAATAGGCATAACGTTGCTCGAGGCAGAGCGGACAGGGCAGGATCTCCAGCACAAGCTGGAAAAACCAGGCCCCCGCCAGCGTCGCCGCCGCGATGACAGCGACGGCGGTCGACGCCGTCAGCGCCGGATTGGCCGATCTATGTGTGGACAGCGGATTGGCGGTCGCGAGCGTCACGGCTAAAGCTCCTGCAATACCAAGGTGGTATCCCCTGGACCCGGCGCTGTCGAGCCGCGTCCGGATCAAAACCGCGCGGGTTGACCCCACCACCCCGCCCGCTATATTCCGCCCGCTTCGCGACGCCAGCCTTCCGGGCTGATGGGGCGAATGCCCCTGTGGCGGAACTGGTAGACGCGCTCGACTCAAAATCGAGTTCCGCAAGGAGTGCTGGTTCGATTCCGGCCAGGGGCACCAACTAGATTGTTCGGGCCCGTTCGCGAGCGTCCGCAGCCGTGCGCGCGGCGCCTCAAGCCCTTGAAAAATAGGCACTTCTGCATAAGTCGGTGTTCGTCACCGTTTGTTCTCATCCGACCCCAGCCGCGCGATTTGTTGGTATTTTTGTTGGTATCGGGAGAACAGACGTTCACGGTGACTTCGGCTATTCCGAACGATGGAATTGAGCAGATGGCTCGCAAGAACGACGGCGCGGACGCAAACCCCAAGCAGATCAGGAGCGACGTCGACTGCCGCGCCGCCCGACCAAAATTCGGCGGCGGCGCGTGGAGCCCGGCCAAGATTTCCGACGTGACCGGCGGCGGCCTCTATCTATTCGTCACGCCCGACGCGAGCAGGCCCGGGCACGCTGCTTCCAAACTCTGGCGGATGAGCTACCGCTTCCACGGCCGTCAGAAAACCTACTCCATTGGCCCTTACGGCAATGGCAGTGATGGCTCGTTCTCTCTTGCTGACGCGCGGCGCGAGCGCGACAAGGCCAAAGAGCAGCTTAAGGAAGAAAAAGATCCGAGCACCGAGAAGCAGCTGGACAAGCACAGGCAGGCGGCCGCCCGGTCTTTCGGGCAATGGGCGGACGAGTGGCTCGCGAAGAAGAAAGTGGAGAAAGTCAAACGCGGCAGGATCGTAGCGGTGCGCGATCCCAAGACCATCGAGGTGCTTGAGCTTCGGGTCGGCTACGTCAAGGGCCGCTTCGGCAAGCTGTGCAGGCAGGACATTAAGCGTCCGGACGTGCTCGCTTTCATGCGTTCATATGAAGCCGACGGGAAGCTGGAAACCCGCGACCGCGTGCGCAGCATCGGTGAGCAAATCTGCGACTATGCCGATGTCGAAGGAGACGGCTACAATCCATTCCGTAACCTGAATGGGCAGATGATTGCGAACATTTCGACGCCGCGTCCTGGCGTCACCGAACCACGCGACGTGACGCGCGTTTTCAAGCTCATCAGCGCACCGTGGACGAGAGCGAGGTTTAGTGACGTTGTTGGCCTTGCCTTACGGTTTGACGCGCTGACCGTTCCTCGCCCCGGGATGGTCAATGAAATGGAGTGGACCGAGGTCGACTGGGACACCGAACGCTGGACTGTTCCAGCCGCCAAGATGAAGACCGGCTGGGACCACGTCGTGCCTCTGTCACGCCAGGCACTTGCGATTCTTAGGAGCGTTCAGAAGCTAACGGGTCATCGCCGGTACGCGTTCTCCTGCTCGAGAGACACGCCGTTGTCGAACAACACGCTCAACAAGCGCTTGCGGCTGCTTGGCATTGACACCAAGACTGAACATTGTGCCCACGGATTTCGGACCACCTTCTCGACCTTGTCTCACCACGAAGAGATCAAGGACGCCAAAGCGTGGGACGGTGATGTCGTCGAGCTGCAGCTCGCGCATCTCGATAGCTCTACCGTCGAAGGTCTCTACAAGAAGCACGGACCGCTCGCGCTGATCGGCTCGCGCACAAAGCTGATGCAGCATTGGGCTGATCGGATTGACCAATGGCTCAATCCCAAGGGGGTCATTCCGATCAAGGGAGGTGCGCAGCGCTGAGCGCGCCTACGAGGCTGATTAAGGCTCGGTCACGCCGAAATAGTTGTGCCTACAAGTTCAAGAAGCGATCGCACTATCACCAAGCGGCGACGCCCAATCGTTGTTGTGACAAGTTGGCCCGATCCAATCAACTCATAAAGCTTCGTGCGTCCCAAGCCCGTTACCGTGCAGGCCTCGTCCACCGTGCAGCTCAGTCGCTCCCGAAACGGGACCACCTTCGCGTCGCGATCGTTCCTAGGAGAAAGCGGGCTTCTGGGCGAGTTCCGCCCATCCTCTTCCAATAGGTCATCCGTCATAGCCTCTCCTTGTCACGAAAGCAGTCGCTTGGTTACAGCGCGCGGGAGACAGATCGGATTAGCAAAACCCAATAGTGAAGGCAGTTCAACAGCTCCGAAAATTCACGAACTCAGCTGTGGCAATTTCAATCGAGTTACGCCACATGCACATCAAGCCCAGGCAAGCTTCGGCGCATGTGGTGAAACTGTTCAATAAGGCGTGAGCGGTCCAAGTGCCATGAGCTAACTGCCGGGGAAGAACGAGAGAGATTAATACACGCTATCGCCAAGACGCATCGGTCCCACCGCTCATAACGGTCTGGTTGCAGGTTCGAGTCCTGCCGGGCCCACCAGGGATTACGGGCACTTACGACCTGCCTGCCGCCTGAGGATTCGGGACCGCCACAGTTACCGCCACAGAAACGATTGCCGTTTCGTTCGCGGAATGGTCTCAAGAAAGCAAGTTTGATCCAGGCCAGAGCCGCCTTCGCCGGCAAGACGCACGCCAGGCGCTCGTCTCCGTTCTGCTGAGAGCCAGTCGGCATAGGGTGGAGGAACCGAACGCTCGGTCCGTAACGAAGACACGCGGCGCTTACTGTCCAGACGGGCCGGCACCCGAACTCTCGCGCATCGCTGGAGTAGTCCGCCGAATAGACAGCCCTCGCCCGCGCCGCTCGGATTGCGCGACCTTGAGCACCGGCTTTCCCAGGCACAACCGCGGCGTGATTTCCCCGCCCATGGACCTCACACGACTCTTTGCAGCTTCCCCGCAATCGCATCATCACTTCCCGCCATCGAACAGCTGTGGTTCGAAGCGCCCGAGGGTGGGCGATGGGGTCCCGCGCCGCGAGCGGCTTCACGCAAAGCGCAACGAGATCTTTTGCCAGCGGCGTCGAGCACAAGCCTAACCGAAAGCTTCTGAGTTTTGACAGAGGGACCCGTCCGCGCCCTCGGACGCTGTATTTCGGCGGAGCCATCGACGACAGCAAAGACACTGAGTGAGCCGGCGAAGTCGAGAGAGCCAAAGATCTTGAGCGTGCGCCGCCGCTAGCTGGCGGGCTCTTTTGCCGGTTGGCGTAGTTGGAAGCCTCACCAGGACTCGCGGCGTCGGGCTGACAATCCTCCCTTTCGCCGGACAGCCGCATTTCGAACCCGGCGGAGTATCTTTGAGAGTAGCACTGGGAAGCCGACTGCTCGGGTGCGCTCCATCTCGCTTCAAGCAAATTGTCGCTTTTTTTCCCGATTTCGTGAAGCAGGTCATATCGCCTGGCTGGGGCAAGTCGGAGAGTGCCGGTAGCGGAGGGGTCAAAACCATGGCCGAACCTGCGAAGCGAATACCGAACTGGCTGACGACCGACATGTTGATAATTGTCGTAGGGCCGGCGGTTATCCACACCTCGGAAATCAAAAATGACGGGCACTGAGCTATCAAGCCACATCGCGGGAAAGCATTCATCAGGGAATGCGAGGAGGAAGTGTCCCTGGATCTTCGTGCGCCTGAGATCATCCTTTCCGTTACTAAACCGTGGATAGTCTCGTTTTAGGCGGGTGCCATCAACAACCCACACCATATTTCCGTAAAAGCGCTCGCGTGCAGCCCGTTCTAGCGGATCGAGATGCGAATGCTGAAACTCAATCACAAGGCCATGAGGAGTACGAACATCAGCGATATGCTTCTCCCCGGATTGCCCATCGTACTGGATAAACTCTTGGCATTCGGCCGGAAAGTTGTTTTTCCACGCGCGGTGCCAGTCGGTTTCCTTTTCGGCCCAGGTATCACAATCCCGCATTCCGCGGTGCGCCCAATGGCTTCGTTCAACTCGCGTCAATCAGGCTATAGCTGCCCCTTTATGGGTCCGCGTCCTAGATCCGTTTCTTGTTGCGAACAAAACGAGAAACAGGGATTGTACTGGCTCCGCTGCGACTGATTCGAACCAAAGCGCAAGCTCCACATCGACGTTTGGGTCCACGACGGCGGTGGGGAGATTGATGCATCCGAGGAATGCCAAGCGGGAACTAGATACCCTCGAGCAGCGCTTTGAGCTCGATGAAACCTTTCTGTCCTCCCCCAATACGGCCGCGCTCAAATCCGCCGTGATCCGCGCCACCGATCGCCGGACCGGCGACCCAGTGGTTCTCAAATACTGGGAGAAAACCGGGACCGCGGTGGATGCCGATTTCAGAGAGCTTTGGCGGCATGAAATGCGCCAGAGTGAGCGGGTGCGCGCCTTTCCTCGCGCCGACGAAGTCGTTGTGGAGGTATTGGCTTCGGGAGAAAGCGACGACGCGTTCTACATCATCATGCCAAGCGATGTAGCGCCTCTCGAACACGCCGCGCGGTTTGTACGTCCCGATCATTGGCTCCGTGCATTGCAGGGGCCACGTCAACGCGCCCTCCTTTGGAAGAATTTGCGTCGTCTGGCGGAAGCCCTTGGTACGGTACATGGCCAAGGCCTGGTCCATGGACGAATAGATGGCCGGGCCATCTATTCCACCGGGGCTGCGACAAAACCCGACTTCCGGCTCGGCGGATTTGAGTTTTGCCTGCGGGTCGCCGAGCTCAACAAGGCTCCCCTTCGCGTGATCGCGAAAAGCCGTCCGGTAGGCTCGGTCATTTTCTCGTTTCTGGACGATTGGCGTGCTCTCGGCCAGGTTGTGACCAATCTCATTGGTCTGGATGCAGACAAGCTCGACGAAGAAGAAATCGAGTTCATTGAGGGGCGGACGAAAATCGATCTTCGGGCTTCGGAAATCGACCTGATAAGGCTCCTGTTTGAACCTGAACGCAATCGCATCCTTAATGCAGCAACAGTCACGAGCCGAATCGACGCCGTTCTCAATGAGCTGGATGCGGAGGCGTTTGCCGACAACGGCCGCTATGTGCTGGCACTCCGGCTCGGGCCGACAAGTCGCCTTTCCGGGACGTTGAATGCAGCATCAGGCGATGCATTCGACGCCGACGATGCCGATAGCCAGGTCGATTTCATCCGCGCAGACCTGGAGACCGGCGCGAGCCTTAGCCGCACGGCAAGGGGCGATTTCCTGTTGATGACCGAAAGCCTGGTCTACGACCTTCAACCGCTTCGTGTCGTAGGGTCCGACGAGACCTGGAATGTGGCTTCATGCAACAACGCTCGTCCCAGAGACGGCGTTTTTCTGGGACGGCGGGAAACAATTGACCTTCCCGCGCACCGGATCGAGATCATCCGCTTTGCTGCGGCTTCGCGCCGATTGAATGAATTGCGTTCCGATGCGCTTGATTGGAGCGCAGCTTTCGACATGACACCGGATGGAGATCCGACTCTTGCCGTTCGACGCGGCTTGCTGCTCGCCCAGATCGCCGAAGCGCTCTTCAGGGCAGCCGAGATCGCACCGGTGGAGCTGGTGGACCAACGGCGTCAAGGGAACAAACGGATCGTTGAAATCGCGCCAAGCGACTCCGAACATCGCATGCGTCTGTCGCAGGCGCTAAGTGTGGACGAACCGCACAAGCTCATGCGAAGGCTCTTCGATCGCGAAGAAGCTGACGTCGACGCGGAGTGGCAACTCACCGAAGCTGCCGGTCTTGGCATGACGGTTCGAGCTGCCGCCAATGTCCGTTTCATTCGTCCGATCCAGAAGAATAACCGACGGCTTTACGAATTCGAGGTTCTCGACGGCGTCGTGCCACCGAACGCTCAGCTTCACTTGCGCAAAGTCGACGAAACGGGGACAGAACAGGTTCTCCGGCGGCGGCTTCGGATGCTGACAATGCTTTCCACCCAGTCCGAACTCGCCCACATGCTGGCGGATCCACGCGGGCGGCTGCGCACCTACCAGGATGATCCGCTTGTTGAGGACGCGCATTTCGACAAGCTTGACGGGTCGAAACAGAATGCGTTGCGCTCGATTTGGTCCACTGGCCCGGCCCAGCTCGTTGTTGGTCCGCCTGGCGTCGGCAAGACCAGACTGGTTACAGAGGTCGTGCGCAGAGCTTTGGCCGGGGACTCCGCGATCCGCCTTCTCCTGAGCGCGCAAGCGCATCAAGCCTTGGACCACCTCGCGGCGTCCGTTCAGAAGATGCTCAAAAAAACCGGGCTGGCCGACGATGTCATCCTGGTTCGCTCCAAGGCGGATAACGGCGCGGACCTTTCAGGCGCGCAAACCCCCGATCGGGCGAAAGCATATCTGAAGGAGCTCAAGGATAGCCCGCTCCGTCGGCGGGCACCGCGCGCCATCCAGCAATCATTGCGCGATATGACCGCGGCCGCTGACGTGACAGGGAACCTGCGGGCGAAACTCCCGCTGACGACCTTGCGCCAGCGGCGGTCGTTTGAAGCGCTTGTCCTGCAATCAGCCAACATTCTGTTCTCGACCACAAATTCCGGAGACCTTGCCCGGTTGATCGAGGACGGCGCGCAGTTCGACTGGACAATCGTGGAAGAAGCCGCGAAAGCAACCGGGCCGGAACTTCTCGCTCCTCAACTGCTTTCGATGCGGCGCCTGCTGATCGGGGACCACAATCAATTGCCGCCCTTCGATACCGACCGGATCGCCGAGTTTTTGGAAGATCAAACGCGCGTCAAGCGCGCCCTGGCAGAAAGTGATCCACTGGTCGGCAACATATTCCGCGACTTTGGACTGGATGATCTCAAGGAAGCTGTCGAGGACGACAGCGTCTTGAGCGAGACCTGCGCATCGGCGCGCCGCATGCTGCTGCTGTTTGAGAGCTTGGTGACCAGCGAGCTCGATCGGCAGAAACGATCTGACCAGCGCCGGCGTCGGGTGGCGACAGAACTTCTGCAGCAACACCGGATGCATCCCGCCATCGCCACCGTGATTTCTCAATGCTTCTACAAGGGAACGCTCGATACACCTGAAGAACGCGAAGCGGAATTCTACAGTGAGCGGCCACCCTTTACGATAACGGACGAGCGCCTGCCGTCTTCTCCAATTGTTTTTGTCGACCTTCCCTATGTACAACGTGAGGGCAGCGCCGGAGAGCAACGTCCCACATATCACAATCCGGCGGAGTTGCAGGCTGTGCTCTCCGTGCTCGGAATGCTCAAAGCAGCCCCGAAAAAGCCGACCGAGCCATCGACGCTGGCTGTTCTCTCTCCTTACAATGAGCAGGTCGAGCGTTTGGGCCGCGCGATCGAGGATGGCCTGCAGGGCAGACTCGCAAATTTGGTGGACTTCAAACCCGGGACGAATGCGCCGGGCTTCGAAAGCACAGTCGACTCGTTTCAAGGCAGTGAGGCCGATGTCGTCGTCGTCTCGCTGGTGCGGAACAACGACCATGTCGGACGGGCGGCTCTCGGCATCTTGCGCGATCGGCGACGCATGAATGTGCTGCTGAGCCGGGCGAAATGGAAACTCATCATCGTCGGTAGTATGGAATTCCTCCGCGTCCAGGGACGGCGCTATCGACGTCACAACAAAGATGATCGCACGGTGCCCGCCTTCCTTGCCAAAATGTCGGAGGTATTCGACCAATTGGCAAAAGAGACACTACCCGACGGGAAGACGCCCAAATTCGAGGCGGTGCCGTGGGCCTCGCTCATGACGGATCCGAAATCATGAGCGGCCGGCACGCCGTGCGCGTCGCGGTACCGGTCAAGCTTGCCCGTCTCAGGGTATGGGTTGACAAGGGACGCCATTGGAGCGGCGTCGATCGTCTGATCCTTTGGGCCTTGGCTGTTGAGCCCAGCACCGCCGGTGAACTGGCGAAGGTTGCATGTATCCCTGCCCGCCTGATCACAGAGATCATTCTGCGCATGATGCGGTTCGGGTGGGTCGAGCTTGCCGCCGCCCGGAAGGGTGCCTCTTTCCGCGCCACCGAGGCCGGCCGCGAAGTCGTTGAAACCTTCGAGACATTGCCGCCGGTTACCCGTCGGGTGCCACGCAGAATATCATTCACAATGGAGCCCTTCGCTTGGCGGGCTTATGGCCTGCGCGACCTGAAACCATATCGTCCCACGGAGATCGAGGCGATCGAACGCGAGCACGACGTCCGCCGTCTCGTCATTGATGGTGGCTGGGGACGCTTGTCGAGTCTTGAGCTTTATGCCGCCGCGGACCAGGTCCTGGCGGACGACGAGGAGCTCTCCAGCGTCGACTACAGCGCCTCCGACACGGTAGATCAATTCGCCTTGTTCACTGTGATCGGCAACAGCATCAAAGGCCTGCCGCCCGATCCGGCCGAACAGCTCGTTGCTGCGATACGTCGCGCAGCCAAGGACAACAGGCCCGGTACGGCGATGACGATCAAGCCGCCGCGCCGAGCCTCAACTTCTGCGATGGATGGTAATATCGTTCGCACCGTCCCGATCCACCCGGAAGATATCGTGCTCAGCGGGAAGGACCATCGCGACCGTCTGATAGAAATCCTTCGCCAAGCCCGCTCCAGACTGATCATGCATTCGACGTTTATACGCGAGGATGCATTCATCGAATTGCAGGAGGAGTTCGGGAGAGCCGCCAAGCGAGGCGTCAGGATCGATATTTTTTGGGGTGCGGACGGCAATGAGCGCGATCGCACGGCCAATCTGGAGGCTGCGATCGCACTCAATCACCGGATCACCGCAGACCGGAACCTGCGGGGAAGAGCAAGGGTTCATCTCTACACGACGCGCTCCCATGCCAAGCTCCTGATCGCGGATGCTACAGGACGGGCCGCAGGAGAGTTTGTCGCCGTCGTCGGATCGTGCAATTGGCTCTATAGCGGATTTAATCGCGTGGAAGCATCGGTCGTCCTACGCCATCCTCACGCGGTGGCGCGGGTCGCCGAGGAATTCGCCGAGCTTGTCTTTGACATTACCACGAGCTCGAAAACCGCCTCCGACCTGACGTCGCTGGCACGTACCTTGCGCACGCATGGGGCGCCTGAGGGTGAAGCAGAGCTCCGGCTCGTGAGAGGAGACGAACACGCCGAACTCATGCGGGTCGCTCGCGGAACGGCCGACAAATCAATTATGGTCGGCGGCGATCGCCTCGGTTTGGCAGCAGAAGCTCGGACGATCATTCCGATGATGGCTGCAGCAAAGCGATCGGTACAAGGGATTCTTTGCTACTCGAAGCCTTCGGGACCGGTCACAAACAAGGATGCAAGGGACTTGGCGGCGCTCGCCGCTCCGGCAGGAGTCCGGCTCGTTCAGATTCAAGATCGTGAACTGCACGGCAAGTTTCTTCTCTGGGACGATGACCATCTGGTGATTACCAGCCTGAATTGGTCGTCCGCCGATACGCGCTTCGATGCCCCGCAGGGCGAAATCGGCCTCTACCTCAAGAGTCCGGGCATCGCGGAGAATGTCCGGCGTCGTCTGATTGACGGGTGGCCAACTCTGGATATGTCAGCCGACGCGTCTCAGCAGGGACAGACCCGACCAAAGCGTCGAAGGCGACGTCGCCGCGGCGGCGCAAACGGTGAACGCGAAAGAGCGGTAAGATGACTGACGAGACGTGTGGCGACGACGATGTCCCATGGGCTTCGCCTGAAATCCGGCTGCGATACGAGGCAGCTCTTGGCCGTTTCATTCTTTCGTTCAATGAGCTCGACAACCGTCTAACGGAAATCATCGAAACAACCCTGAAGCGCATTGGCCGAAACGACCTTGTTAAGTCCTGCACAAACCAAAACTTTGCGCTCAAACTGCTGGTCTTGGATCTTCTAAAATCATCGTCGGAAGGCGCCGCAATCGCCAATGTGCCGGTTACACTTATGAAACAGATAGCTGGGGAACGTAACACGCTGGCCCACGGACATTTCGATCAGAATCCGTTCGACGGCAGCTACGACATTGTCGCCAAGAATGTACGGGCATTCTATTCCGTCGAACGTTTGGAGGAACTGACAGCGAATGCGGACAAGGCATTGGAAGCGTTGCGATATGCCTCGGCCGTATACGATTTTGGTGACCCACCTACCTAGGCGAAGGCGGCCTTCAGCTTACTATGATCTTTTCCAATTCCGTAGGGCAGTCCGGTCTGCTGCTATAGCCATGACGCCCATACCAAGCGATGAGTTGCGATTGAGAATACCCTGCTCCAATGGTGACGGAGATAGGGTGATCCTTTCGTAGCCGAGACCTGCAGCCAACTCCTCAACTTTTCTCAGCAGACGCGAACCGATCCCCCTACGGCGATACTTCGGCCGCACGAAGATTTCGTACAGAACGAGATAGTCAACACCGGGAATCTGGTCGAGCGCGAGGAAGGCAACCTCCAACCCGTCCTCAATCGCAACGTAATGATGCGTGTGGCGCGCCTTGAAGCGTCGCAACATACGCGCAAGAAGCTCTGCATCGTTGCAGCCTCATCCGCGCCGAGCTCCAAGAGCCGGATCATTACCCCTCCCCTACGCTCGTCGTCGCGCTTTGGCCTCTAACCTGCGCTGCCGCACGCCACGGAGACGATGGCTTCGCATATCAGGGCTAACAAGCGCGCTGCACCCGCCAAATTGGCGAAACATCAGAGCGAAGTCGAGCTCGTCGGTAGCTTCGGTTTTGGTACAGCCATCTGAGCTAGGTCCGGATCTAATGCAAGGACTGATTGGCCGTGTCATAGATACGGATCTGGAGCATTGGGAAACGTAGCTTCAGCTCGGTGGCCCCACGTTCGGCACCCTCTCTGGTGCTTAACTGGGTCTTGATGCGACCGTCAATTTCGAGAGCATAGCCGGTGTTTGGTCTGTTCATCGTATGAAGTGGCTGCTGATCCGCCGATGTGACGTCAACATGGTCTTGGCTACGGCGAGTCTGGTCGGTCTGGCAAGTTCAATGAACATACGACGCTTTCGTCGCATGCGCGGAGGCGATTCGCGCACGCAGATGAGGCAGTTACAGATGCTGGCGCGCCTGCACGCCGTCTTGAAAGCGGCCGGGAGTGGGGAATGAGGGACGACCGCAATCGACCGGCCGGACGAGGCCAATCGAGCCTATGCAGGGTTTAGAACCCATCCGATTTCTACCCCAATCCCTCCGAACCTCCTATCAGAGCCTCGTTGCTCTTTCGCCCGCGGTGTTCTCGGTTTTGTTACTGATGATCCAGCTCCCGTGGGATGAGAGCGAAAGCGCCACTCACGCGCAGTATCCGAGGCATCTATTGAGGCCATAAGGGTGCTCACCCGGCAACTACCGATCCTGAAATAGGACAACAGGGTCAATCCCAAGCGCTTCTGAAATCTGCTCGAGAGCATCAACGGTCGGCGAATTTTCCTCGCGCTCGATCATTCCAATGTAGTTGCGATTCAAGCCGGCGCGATCGGCCAGTTCCTCTTGGGAAAGGCCGCTCTTCCGTCGTTGACGCCGAAGATTTTGGGCTACCACCCGCCGCAACTTCATGCGGCAAGACGGCCTCAAACGCCACTTGATCTCCACCTAGTATACTAGGTATTGTTCGCACCTCCCTGGGAAGTTTTAGATGACCAATGCGCGAGCTCCGTTGCCTAAGCCGTTTGCCGAGCGGGTCTCATTCACCGACGGGCGGATCCTCCGCATCGGTTATCGGGCTGACGGGGTTGAGTCCATCTTGGCAAGCGTTGAACTCCCCGTTGAAGTACTCGAACAGGAAATCGCGGGCGGCCTAGAGCTAGTCACTACGATTAGTCCTTCCGGCGAAATAGTGTCTCAAATCTTCGGGTCATCCGGATTGGCTTTGGAGGGTCCCCGCTCGATCATCTCAATCGATCGTCTGGTTTCACAGACCGTCGACAGGGATAGTCTGCGTCTAGAGGAACTACCGGCAAGCGAACTAAATGGGCTCTTGAGATCGCTTGAGGCGTCCATCGAACATGTAAGGACTGCACTCACTCAGAGGACATAGCTCAACGTCAATGGGACTCCTATCCATCACCAGATGATGATTTTGTACCATCGGCCTTCTTCTTTTCTTTTTTGAAGGCTACATCGCCGTCAAGAAATGCCTCAAGCATGAACGGTATCAGTTCAGCGACTTCCTCCTTATTGCCGTAGATTTCTGCATAAAAAGCGGCATACTCGCGCAGCCGCAGCGCTAGACCCGGCGTGAGCACAATTGTCATCTTCACAGGCGTCCGATCAGGCAACCTCGCAAGCTTCATCCCTCACCTGCCCTTCGCTGCCGTCTGAACGTCCTGATACGGCTTCAACACCAAATCCTTCGAAACAATCACCCGCAGCGGCCATCCCGGGCGCACGGTGATCGTGGGCTGCACGTCAAGCTCGCGCTCAATCAGGCGCTGTCCCGCACGGTTGGTCGTTTGCTGCGTGCTTTCCCGCAGCGCCTTCACGAGATCGCTCTCGTCGTTTCCGATCGATAGCTGGGTCCCCACCCCGATCAGGGTCGCCAGGGCGACACCCTTGAGCAGCTGCCAAGTGTGGAAGTCAACCTCGTCTTCGAGGCCGGCGTAACCGGCAACGTCGGTCGCTGGAAGGTTCTCGATCACGATCGAATTGCCGTTCGGCAGGATAAGCCGCGTCCAGATGACGAGCGCCCGCTTCTGGCCAAAGGCGACGACGCTATCGTATTTGCCTACAAGCCGGGTCCCTTGCGGGATCAAAAGATGCTCACCCGTTACCGTGTCATAGACGTTCTCGGTGACCTGGCCGATGGTAGCCCCAGGCAAGTCCGAATTCAGCCCGGTGACGAGGCTCGCCGGGATGATCGACCCGGCCATCACAGCGTAGGTGGATGGCGCCGGTTTGAGCGTATGAGGATTGGTGGTCTCCGTGTCGGCTTTCGCTCCCACAAAGGCAAGCTTGCGGGCCTGCGACGACGGAACGATCTCACTTGATCGGTCGATCATCGCCGGGGCCGTCTTCGCGAGTTCGGCAGCGGATGGCCCTGTATCGGGAGTCGAAGGCCGGAATGCGGATGGAGATGCAGCAGCCATCTCGGTCGTGGCTGTCTGCTTGCGCTTGTCCTGCTTCTCCGACAGGCGGAAGAATAGCCCCGACTCCTTGGCTTGCTGAGCGACCCGCGTCTGCCGGATCCGCTCAGCCCGTTCGGCGTCCTCCTCCGGATTGGTCCGGAAGCCTGCGTCCGACGCCACGCCGGCCTTCTTCTCGTTCTCGGCAAAGGCTCGGCCGATGTCTCCAGGCGACGGCGGTCCAAGCCGCGGCGTTGGCGGCAGATCCTCATAGGACTTAGGCAGCTTGCTCAGCCCCTCGGCGGTCTGCTTGCGATCGGTATTGTATAGCTCCGTCCGCTCCGACTGTTTGAAAGAATGCGGTCGGAGCGCAATGAGCGTCGCCCCGGCAAGGAACAGTGCGGCAACCGCACAACCGATCATCAGCGCGCGCCTGTTGAGGCGCCGAACCGGTCGCGGCCGCGCCCGCAGCTCAAGCGGCTCGGGATCTTGATCCAAGCTCGTCATGAGGCGCTCCCGGTACTGAATGTCTGCGACACCGGCCGCGCATCGATACGGATGATGCGGACGATACGCTGCTGATTTTCGCCAAGACGAAGTTCGGCGACGCCGAACATCCGGTCGACGATGTAGTAGGAACCGCGGACCCGGTAGTTGACGAGGTTCGGACGGCCATCGGCCCCGGCGACGAACAAGGGCGGCGCCTCCCCTTGCGACAGACCGGACGGCATTTGGATATAGACCTTGCGGCCGTCGTCAAAGGCGCGCACCGGACGCCAGGGCGGATCGTCTCCTTCAATCCGATAGCGGAAATTCAGGCTGTCGAGCCGCACGCCGCGGTCGGCGATCCGTTCCTCGCTTTCCTGGGCTGCGACATTCTGCTTGTGGAGGGCGACCAGCGTGTCAGTTGGATAGGTCCAGGAGATGGATGCCATATAGGTCTGCTTGGTCGAGACGAGCTCGAGGTGATAGGCCCGCCGATCGGTCAGCACCACAAGATTGGTCTGAATGTCCGGAAGCGTCGGCTTGACCAGGATGTGCACCCGCCGGGCGCTACCCTGCCCGCTCGAGGTATCGCCAACCACCCAGCGAACCGTATCGCCGGTGGAAACGTCGATCAGTTCCTCGCCCGGTTGAAGCACGATGGTCGAGACTTTCTCCGGGCTTGCATAGAGCCGGTAGAGCGCGCCTTCCGTCCAAGGGTAGACTTGGATGGCGTTGATGTATCCGGCGCGCGTCGGCTCCATCCTGGCCGCTTTGTTCGCCTTGGCGATCGCCTGCTCCGGCGGTAGCTTTTCCTCCTTGGCGCCCTTTGTTGGAATGGGTTTCAACTGGCCAGGTAACGGCAAGACCTTGGGCGTCTCGACGACTTGCACCGGGGCCGGCGGATCAGCCTCAGGAAGCGCCTTCTCGAAGGTCATCTGATCATAGGGCGCTTCGAGATTGAGCTTGGTGGCACATCCTACAAGTCCGAGCGACAACGCAAGGACACTGGCCGACGCGAGCTTGGTGAGGACAGCAGAGTTCATTTGGCGTCTCCAATGAGGTCGCGCGACCAGTTGAGGGAATGGACGTAGAGGCCGAGAGGATTCTTCCGCAGCGTTTCGGCATTCGCGGGCGGCTTGAGAACCGTGGTGACGAGGCCGGTGAAGCGCTCTGTCTTGGCGATCGAGCCGTTCTCGAAGGTGTTTTCTTTCCAGCGGATCTCGAAACTGTCGCTAGATGCACGCACCACGGACGTGACCTCGGCGGTCACCGTCTTCGAGCCGATCTTTGTGAAAGGATCGGCCTCCCGTGCGTAATCGTTCAACGCCTGTGCGCCGCGGTCGGTGACGAAGTCATAGGCGCGCAGCCAGTTGGCCCGCACAATGACTGGGTCGATCGATAGCGAGCGCACGTTCTCGATGAATCGCGCGAGAAAGTGCGCAATCTGCGCGTCTGATGGATGGTAAGTTTCGAGGGCCGGCCCAACCGCCCGGACCTCGCCGAGCCGGTCGACCTCGACCACGTAAGGAACGACCCCTGAGCGGGCGTTCTGGGTAAAGATCGTCAATCCGAGCACACCGGACAGACCGACGGCCATCAGCGCCGCCAATCGCCAGTTGCTCGCCTGCACGCGAGCTGCTCCTAGCCGCTCGTCCCAGACCTGGGCTGCCTTCTGATAGGGTGTGACCGGCTCCGGCGTCTCGCCATAACGAACGGACACGCGCTGAAATGGGTGACTGGCCATGCCTTATTCCTCCCCCAGCTTCGGACCCGACGAATGCGCGCCCTTATCACCTTCTTTCAGCGTGTGAGCCGCGACCTTGGCCGCTTCCTTCGCGTGCCCCCGTCCTGACGAAGCTGTTGGTTGGCCCGCCCTTGCGGCGGGTGCACCAGTCGTTCGTCCGCTGGCGCCGCCCGCGCTGGAGAGCTGATCCGCAGGTAAAGCACGGGACGCAGTGCCCACGGTCGAAGACGCGCCCGTAAGCGATGCTGCAGAGCGGACGGCGGTCATTGAACCGCCCGCCGCAACGCGCAAGCCCCCGATAGCCGCCGCTCCGCCGCCGATCGCGACAGCCGCTGCACCCGCGACCGTTCCTGCTGCCGCGCCGGCGCCTAGCTGAGGTGCACCCGAAACCAATCCCGCGGCGATTCCCGGACCGAAGATGCCAAGGCCAAACAGTGCAAGCGCCGCAAGCAACAAGCTCATGGCCGACACGATGTCGACCGGCCGCGTCAGCGTGCTTGCAAGCTGACCGAAGATCGTCGAGCCGATACCGATGATGATCGCAAGAACCATCACCTTCACTCCCGAGGCGACGACATTGCCGAGAGTCTTTTCCGCCAAGAATGCGGTCTTCCCCCACAATGCAAATGGCACGAGAATGAAGCTCGCGAGCGTCGTCAGCTTGAACTCGATCAAGGTGACGAAGAGCTGTATCGAGAGGACGAAGAACGCGAGCACGATCAGGATCCAGCAGAATAGCAGGATCAGGATCGTCGGCAGGTTGGTTAGCACGTCAAAGCCGGAGAATTGGCCGGTCTCCTCCAGAAGAGGATGCGCGGCCGTAAACCCGGCGGAGGCGACGAAGCCCGGACGTGCCAGGTCGGCGGCGGATAGGCTCCCACCCGAGGCCTTCAGTCCAATGCTGGAGAACGACGCAAAGACGATATCGGCAAGGCTCTGGAAGTTGCCGATGATGAACGCGAAGGCGCCGACATAGAGCACCTTCTTGGCAAGCGTGACCAGGATGTGGTCATCGGCGCGCAAGCTCCAGGCGAGGCCGGCAAGCGTCAGGTCGATGCCGATCAGCGTTGAGCTCAGGAACGAGACGTCGCCCGACAGGAGGCCAAATCCGGAGTCGATGTAGCGCGAGAATGTCTCTGTAAAGCGGTCAATGACGGATAGATCAGCCATAGCGCGCCCTCGCCTACTTGCCGCCGGTGTAGGCACGGCCATCGCCGATGAAACGAGCAAATCGCTCCTTCGCTGCAGCCGAAGAGGCCTGCTGTTCGGCCGCCCGCAACGTATCCGCGCGCGCTTGGGTCGCCAGAAGTGCCTGGGTCTGCAGCGACTGCTTGATGTGCAGGGCGAGCAGTTCGTTGCCGGACTGCTGGGCCTGAAGCGAGCCGACCGCAGCGGATGAATTGGTCATCAGCGTTCGGAGCGTCTGGCCGTCCTGATCCAGAGAGCTGACGATGGCCGACTGAATTGTCAGCGACCGCTTCAGACCGTCATAGCTATTGTCCCAACGCGACGTCGCGTCCAGAACCATCTTGTCGGAAGAAACGGCTGCCGCATATTGGCGGGGATAAAGGCGTTCAAAATCCTGCTGGGTCTTCTGGACATCGAATGAGATGTTCTTGGCCTGACCAATCAGGCTGTTCATCCGGGTGATCGTCGACGTGAGCTGACCAGCCACACTCGCGGGCAGGCTGGCGAGATGCTTGGCTTGATTGAGCAGTGACTGCGCCTGGTTTTCGAGGCTCCTGACCTGATTGTTGATCTGCTCAAGCGCCCGTGCCGCGGTCAGGAGGTTCTGACTGTAGTTCGAAGGATCGAACACGATATCGAACGCCCCGAGCCGTCGCGACCCATTCACGGCGATGACGAATGATAGTATTGTTGTCACGATAATTCTTGAGGTTGTATCCAAGAACATGCGGCCGGTAGTTTCGAGCATGGAAGACTCCAGAGATTGAGGTTGAGGTCAGACCGTGTGGGCTTGTTCGAAGGTGCTGATCAGGTTTGCGGCCCAGTGCAGACCGCATTCGGCGAGGTAGCGCTCGGCGAAATGGTGAGGCCCGGTGCGGGCCAGGACCGCGTCAACGGCACGCTGGTCCTCAGGCGAGGATGCCGCCACAAGCGCGAGGGCCACCGGTCCGAGGCCGAGCTCGAACAAGCGATTTCCGGCGCGGGACTGCAGATAATAGTCGCGCTTGGGGAATGCTTCCGCGATCAGGCGAACCTGAGTGTCGTTCAAGCCAAACCGGCGATAGGTCTCGGTCTGGGTCGGCTCCAGCGCACGGGGGTTCGGCAGGAATATTCGACTTGGACAGGATTCGATGATCGCAGGTGCGATCTGGCTGTCGGCGATATCGGCCAGTGACTGGGTCGCGAAAATGACGGCGACGTTCTTCTTGCGTAGCGTCTTCAGCCATTCGCGAATGCGGCTCGCGAACAGCGGGTCGTCCAGAAATACCCAGGCCTCATCGAGCACCAGCAAGGTGGGCCGGCCGTCGAAGCGGTCTTCAAGGGTGTGGAAGAGATATGTCAGAACCGGCGCCACCAGGCCAGGCAACGCCATCAGTTCTTCCATCTCGAAGGTCAGCACGTCCGCACCAGAAAGACGATCGGCGTCCGCGTCCAGGAAACGACCGTACGGTCCTTCAAGCGTGTAGGGCTGCAGCGCCTGCCGCAACGCGTCGCGGGCAAGCAGCGCCACGAGCCCGGTCATCGTCCGCTGCGAGACCGGCGCAGAACCGAGGCTCCTTAGCGCCGACCAGAGCGTCTCCTTGACATCGGGCGTCATGGTCACGCCCTCATGGGCGAGCACGCCGCAGAGCCAGTCGAGCGCCCAGAGCCTCGCCCCTTCCTCCGCGACATCTTTGAGCGGCTGAAACGCGATGCCGCCCTTGGCGCCGAGCTCATACCAGGCGCCCGACAACGCAAGCGTGGTCGCCCGTGCCGACCGCCCCTTGTCAAACGTGATCAATCGGGCGTTCGGGTATCGACGGAATTGAAGCGCGAGCATCGATAGCAGGACCGATTTGCCCGCCCCCGTGGGGCCGACAATGATCGTGTGCCCGACGTCGCCGGCGTAGAGCGACAGACGAAATGGGGTCGCGCCCTTGGTCTTGGCGACCAGGAGCGGCGGGCCATCAAGGTGCTCGCACCGCTCAGGTCCAGCCCACACTGCCGACAATGGGCACATGTGGGCGAGATTCAGCGTGTGGACGATCGGCTGGCGGATGTTGGCATAGGCTTGCCCCGGCAGGCCGCCGAGCCAAGCCTCGACCGCGTTGACGCTCTCCCGGACGGCCGTAAACCCGCGGCTATTGATCACCCGCTCGACCGCGCGGATCTTCTCGTCCGCTTGATGCGAGTCCTCGTCGCTGACGGTAACGGTCGTGGTGATGTAGCCGAAGGCAACCAGATCGTCGCCAAGCTCGGAGAGAGCTGCATCGGCGTCGAGCGCCTTGTTGCTGGCGTCGGTATCGAGCAGCGCCGCCTGCTCGTTGAACATGACTTCCTTCAGAATTGCGGCAAGCGACTTGCGCTTGGCAAACCATTGCCGCCGGTAACGCGACAGTGTCGCGTTCGCCTGCGTGCGGTCCAGCGGAATAAACCGGGTCGCCCAGCGGTAGGCGACGCCAAGTCGGTTCAGTTCATCGAGCAGGCCCGGAAAGGTGACGTGCGGAAACCCAAGAACGGTGAGCGCACGAAGATGGCTTCGTCCGATCGCGGGCGACAATCCACCGGTCAGCGGCTCATCGCTCAGGAAGCAATCGAGATAAGCCGGGATTTTCGGAACGCTGACCGGGTGACGCTTGGTCGAGACGCAGCTATGAAGATAGGTGAGCGTCTCCTCATCGTTGAGCGGCCATATCTCGGGCAAGACCGACGAGAGCAGATCGATCGCCCGGTCGGTTTCCTGGACAAACCGCTGGAGATGTTCCCGATAGCCTTTCTGGTTGCTGTCAAATCTCTGCTGGCCATCAATCTCGCCGGCATGGATGGCGCTTTTCTTAGGACTTTCGATCGATTGATCGCGACGAATGCGCTTCCCCTTTCCCGCAACGCTATGCCTCTCATTCGGGCGCTCGAGAAATAAACCTTCGAGGCGCGAGACCCTTTCGGCAGGCGGCAGGTACATCAAGGTCAGATGCAGCACGCTCTCGAAATGCTGCCCGTCGGGGCGTGACGGATCCTCCCATGCCACCCCAGCGGCGCCTTCAAAAGCGGCCCGCCGCTCCTCATCCACCAGCCAGGACACAGGATCTGGAAATTCCGACCTCGGATATTCGCCAGTCGGGATACGCGTGGCATCAAAGAAGAGAGCCCAGCCTGAGCCGAAACGCTTGAGGACGTTGTTGACGCGTGAGGCGACACTCATCAGCTCGGCCTCGGTCGCGCTGTCGAGGTCCGGTCCGCGGTAGCGTATCGTCCGTTGGAAGCTGCCATCCTTGTTCAGGACAACGCCCGGGGCGACTAGGCATGCCCATGGCAGCCAATCGGCCAGCCGATACGCATGGCCGCGGTATTCTTTCAGGTTCAGCATGCGAGCCGCCCTTTGTGCTTGGTGTGGCGGATGGCGACTTCGACGAAAGCCGGATCGCGCTTGGCGAGCCACACGGCCGTGCTGTGGCCGATCACCCACAGCACGAGCCCTGCGAGCCAAAGTCGCAAGCCGAGCGCCAGCACGGCGGACAAGGTCCCGATCAGGATGGCGGCCGCACGCGGCGCGCCGCCGATCAGAATCGGTTCGGTCAGTGACCGGTGAAGCACGAGTTCAAAACCATCGGGGCGCATTAGATCAGTGCTCCGCCACCGAACGAGAAGAACGAAAGGAAGAAGGAGCTCGCCGCAAAAGCGATCGAAAGGCCGAACACGACCTGGACCATCTTGCGGAACCCGCCGGAGGTGTCGCCGAAGGCCAGCGATATGCCGGTCACGGTGATGATGATGACGGCGACGATTTTTGCGACCGGTCCCTGCACGGATTCCAGGACACGCTCGAGCGGGGCTTCCCACGGCATGCCTGAACCGGCGGCGTGCGCCGCCGTGACGCTGAGAAGCATGCAGGCCGAGGCAGCGCCAAGCTCAATCAAGGGACGCCCGCCGATCGAGCAGGAGCCACGCAGGCGCGAACGCGCGTTGAGACGTAGTCGAATGGACATTATGCAGTCTCCTTCAGGTCATGGGCGGTGAGAGATGTTTGGAAGTCCGGGCGGAGTTTCGAGCAGGTAGTCGCCTGACGGATCGAGGCCTTTGAGCTCGGCAACGGCCTCGATGCGCCGTGCGGGACCCCGTCCCTTGATGAAAACAATGACGTCGATCGCCTCGGCGATGAGCCGGCGCGGCACGGTTGCGACCGCTTCTTGAATGAGTTGTTCGATCCGGTAGAGCGCAGCGCGTGCCGAGTTGGCATGGACCGTGGCAATTCCGCCGGGGTGGCCCGTATTCCAGGCCTTCAGCATGTCGAGGGCTTCGGCGCCTCTGACCTCGCCGACGATGATGCGGTCGGGCCGCAAGCGCAGCGTGGAGCGGACGAGATCGGCAAGGCTCGCCACGCCCGGCTTGGTCCGGAGCGTCACGGCATCCTTTGCTTCGCAGCGCAGCTCTCGGGTGTCCTCGATGATGACCACCCGCTCTTCGAGGCCGGCGATCTCCGCTAGAAGCGCATTGGCAAGCGTCGTCTTGCCCGACCCGGTGCCGCCGGCAATCAGGATGCTGCGCGCCTCACTGACCGCGGCCGTCAGCACCTTTGCCATTAGCGGTGAGGCAATCTGCGCCTTGACGTAGTCGGACAGACGGAACGTGGTCGTTGCGGGCTTGCGAATGGCAAAGCAAGGCGCGAGCGAGACCGGCGGCAAGACGCCTTCAAAGCGTTCCCCCGTTTCGGGGAGTTCCGCCGAGATGATTGGCGAGGAACCGCTGGCTTCCGCCCGCACGTGGCTCGCAACCAGCCGGATGATCCGCTCGGACTCCTGCGGCGTCAGAACGACGCCGGTGTCCGCGCGGCCCGTGCCATGCCGGTCAAGCCAAAGCTTCCCATCGGGATTGACCATGACCTCGACGACATCGGCTTCCTCCAAGGCGAGCGCGATCGCCGGTCCCATGGCGGTCCGCAGCATGCCGCGACGCCGTTCGCGGGTCTCTGGCGAGAGGAGATCAGACATTGCCGACCTCCTCTCGCCCTGCCGGAGAATGCTCCGGCGGCTCCCCCGCCGCGTTCTGCGCGCGGGATCCTGTGTCGCCGGGTTGGGCTGCGCCCAGAGGGGCGCCCTCCTCGAGGTTCCGCATGAAGAGATCCGGCTTCGAGGCGCTGACGCGGTCCATGACGTCGGCGACAAGCCGGCCGCCGGAGGCGACGCGTTTGCCGACCTGGGCGACAAACATCTCGAACCGCTCGCGGCCGAGCGCTCGCGCTGCATCCTGATCTTGGGAAGGCAGCGGCGGCGTTATGGTCAGGTAGTAGCGGATGAAGAGCGCGATGGTCTCCGCCAGGACGCTCACGTCACGGTCGGCGCCTTCCAGTTGCCGGCTCATCCGGTCTAGCCTTCGGATCAGCGCCGCATCGCCGCTGGTGTCACGCTCGGGGTTGAGAAAGCGATCCAGCGCAGCCTCGACAATGGCTGACTTGTTGGCTCCGGGACGCTTGGCTGCGAGTTCGAGCCGTTGCGCCACGCTATCGCTGACATAGGCCGACAGTTTCGGTTTCATCGGGATACTCTTCAGAACGAAGGGAGAAGATCGTCGTCGTCGCGGGTGACGGCATGGGCGCGGCGTACGGTGCTTGACGCGCTTGCAGCCTGCTGCATCTGGCTGCGGTCGGCGGCGACGTCGGACTCGTCGTCGAGCAATCGCTTCTCGAAGGCGCGAGGTTCGCTCACTGCCGGTGCAGTCTCGTCGAACAACAGCAATTGCTGCTTGAGGCCGCCTTCCTCGCCGCCCGTCTGCATGAGCTCGCGATATGGCAGGGTTGCGAGGCGAAGGTCGGTGGTGCGCACTTCGCCGCGCCAATCGTCAGTGCGGACCGGCGGCCGGTCGGCATACTCGTCGTCCGCCAAGAATGGTGGCTTGCGCAGACGGTTGACGAAGTTTGCGTCCTCATAGTGCCGCAGCTTGATCGCCCGGACTGGTGCAAGGCCGGACACCAGCACGATGGCCTGGTCGGGCGGCAACTGCATCACTTCGCCTGGCGTCAGCAAAGGACGCGCGGTCTCCTGACGACTGACCATGACATGGCCAAGCCAGGGCGCCAGCCGATGACCGGCATAGTTGCGCTGTGCGCGTAGTTCCGTTGCGGTGCCGAGGGCGTCTGAAATCCGCTTGGCGGTGCGCTCGTCGTTGGCGGCGAATGCGATGCGGACGTGACAATTGTCCAGGATCGCGTTGTTCTCGCCGTACGCCTTTGCGATCTGGTTGAGCGACTGCGCGATCAGATAGGCGCGGATGCCATAACCGGCCATGAACGCGAGCGCGCTTTCGAAGAAGTCGAGCCGGCCAAGTGCGGGAAATTCGTCCAGCATCATCAGGAGCTGGCGGTGCGTGCGGTCACCTGCCTTGGTGTGCAGCGTCTCGGTTAGCCGCCGACCGATCTGGTTGAGGATCAGTCTGATCAGCGGCTTGGTACGGCTGATGTCCGACGGCGGAACAACGAGATAGAGCGTGACCGGCTTGTCGGCACTCACGAGGTCGGCGATGCGCCAATCACAGTATTCGGTGTTTCGGCTGACGACGGGATCACGGTAGAGCCCGAGAAAGCTCACAGCGGTCGAGAGAACGCCTGAGCGCTCGTTTTCGGACTTGTTGAGCAGCTCTCGTGCGGTCGCGGCGACCACGGGGTGCACCTTAGGCTCGGCCTCAGTGCCGAGATGATTGGTCGCCAGCATGATCCTGAGCGTCTTCTCAAAGGACTGCGCAGGATCGGCCAGGATCTCGGTGACGCGGGTGAGCGTCTTCTTCTCTTCCGCGTAAAGGACGTGAAGAATGACGCCGACCAGCAGCGAATGACTGGTCTTTTCCCAATGGGTTCGGCGTTCAAGCGCCCCTTCGGGGTCGACCAGGATGTCGGCGATATTCTGGACGTCGCGGACTTCGGCCGCTCCTTTGCGCACCTCAAGCAGCGGATTGTAGCGGGCGCTTCTGGAATCGGTCGGATTGAACAAGAGGCAGTGCGAAAACGTCGAACGCCAACCGGAGGTCAGTTCCCAGTTCTCGCCCTTGATGTCGTGCACCACCGCAGACGAGGTCCACGACAGCAATGTGGGCAACACCAGCCCCACTCCCTTGCCCGACCGGGTCGGTGCAAAGCACATGACGTGTTCCGGTCCGTCGTGGCGCAAATAGTTGTTTTCGAGGCGACCTAGAAACACGCCCTTCGATGCGAACAGGCCGGCCGCCTTGATCTCCTTCGACGTCGCCCACCTTGCCGAGCCGTAAGTCGTCACCAATTGGCTCTGGCGCGCGCGCCACACCGAATTGACGATTGCAAACAGCGCGCCTGCGATGCCGCCGGCTGCCGCAATGGCTCCGCCCTCCTCGAAGATCTCGGGCGCATAGGCCTCATAGGCGAACCACCATTCGAACAATCGCCAGGGCAGATAGACGGGGTAGCCGACGAACAGGAACCAGGGTTCGCCAAGGCGCTGCTGATAGCCGAGAGCTGCAGCCGTCCATTGCGTCGCGCCCCAGGTCGACACCATGACGATGCCGAGCACGACGGCGATCTGACCGACATAAATTTTTGCTGGAAACATCCGGCTCGCCCCACTTGCTCACGCGACGCGAGCGGCGCGATGAAAGCGGCGGATGCGCTTTGCGTTCAATCGAAATAAAAATCGCGTCCGGGAAGCAGGAGCAACGTTGATCAGGCGTGCGACGGCGAGAAGGATCTGCATCCGGTCTCGGCGAGGATGATCCAGCGCTTCAACAGAAGGTGAGCGATCCGCTCAAACTGGATGATCCTTGATGCGCTCAGGAGCGTGCGGGACGCAGGTTGCGGAGACCAGCGACGGACCGAGCCAAAGCGCCAATTCTAGGCCGGACGCACCGATTCGGCCTCAAACTCAGGGTTATGCTCGTTATACTCATCTTGCAATGTGAGTATAAGCCGGCTGGACGTCGGGTTCCGCCCCTATTATACTCACTCCGCGCACTGAGTATAATGGCGGAACCGACCATGCCTGCCCCTTCCCTGGTTGCCCAAACGACCTATGCCGAGCTGCTGGAGCGCACCGCCAATGCCGCTTTCCAGGAGGCCTTCGCTGACAACGGCTCGTTCACGGCCAAGAGCATCAATGGCCGCAAATACTGGTACTTCCAGACCGGCACTGGCACTGAGCGGTCGCAGCGCTATGTCGGCCCGGAGACGCCAGAACTCCTGGAGCGCATTGCCCACCACAAGGAGGTCCGCGAGGACGAACGCGAGCGCCGCGCGCTCGTATCCACCCTTGTCCGCTCGTTCAGCTTTCCTCGCCCCATTCCCGAGATCGGCGACGTCATAGCAGCGCTCGCCAAGGCCGGCGTGTTTCGGCTCCGTGGCGTGCTCGTTGGAACGATCGCCTATCAGACCTATGCCGCCATGCTCGGCGTTCGCCTCTCCTCCGGCTCGCTGCAGACCGGCGACGTCGACATTGCCCAATTCAAGAACGTCTCGGTCGCGGTCGAGGATTCCACGCCGCCCGTTCTGGAGGTGCTGAAGGAGGTCGACAAATCCTTTCGCGCCGTTCCTCATACCGCCGACGGCCGCCGCGTGACCAGCTATGCCGCCAAGGGCGGCTTGCGCGTCGACTTTCTCACGCCCCACCAGGGCAAGGAGACCGGCCGCCCCCAAAAGCTGCCCGCCCTGAATACGGACGCCCAGCCGCTGCGCTTCCTGGATTTCCTGATCCGCGATCCCCAGCCAGCGGTCATCCTGCACGGCCCCGGCATCTACGTGCACGTGCCGGCTCCGGCGCGCTATGCCGTCCACAAACTCATCATCTCCCGCAGGCGCCCGGAAGGGTTTGCAAAGCGCGATAAGGATCTGCAGCAGTCCGAGGCCTTGCTTTCGGCCCTGGCTGAAAAGCGTCCCCACGAGCTGAAATCTGCTTGGGAGGAAGCGCATGGCCGCGGCCCCAAGTGGCGTCAATTGATGCTCGAAGGGCTGTCGTTGCTTACGGCCACCGTTCGGGACGCGGTGCTCAAGACCATTGGCTCACCTCGCTCGATCATTCCGGGCATCGATCTTTCCTTCGACAATCCGCCTGCTCGCTATGATTTCAGCCGCGACGTCGTGACATTCCAGGGCCAAGCGCTCGGCGGCGTGGTCAATTGCGCGGTCAGCCGCGAAGCGCTCGACGACCATTTCGATGCCGATGGGCTCGGACAGAATGGTCGGGTGGAAGCGTTCCTCAAGAACAGGTCGAGGATTGAGGAGATCGCTCGCGCCAAGTATCTCTCCTCGCCGGTCGATGAGCCCGGTGCCGTCCTGGTCAAGACATCCGACGTCGAGAGTTTTTCGACGCGACGAGCCCCCAAACGAAAGTAAGTCCCCCGTCATCGTCCAATTCCGCGCTTGATGCCGATCGACCAGGATATGCCCTCCCCGCCGACCTGGCCCGTGACCAATTGCCCGCGCGCTCGCTCGAGCACCGGCCGCCAGGGCACAAGCACGAACTCGCGGGATCGTTCGATCAGGGCGAACCGCCCGCTGTTCAGCGTCAGCATGCGCCGGTAGACTCCGTCGACCTTGTCGCCGGCCCTGACATCGAAATGTTCAAGGCCGGTGCGCGCGGATATCTCAGCGGCAGTCCACGCCAACTCGCGCGCTTCGAGCGTCTCGAGCATGTTCCGGGCAAAACGCATCTGGCCACCTTCCTCTCGCGCCAGCCCCTGCTCGATCAGCCATTGCCGTCTTGTTCGGAGCGCTGCCTCCACCTCCGCCCCAAAGCCGGTCGATGCGAGCTCATCGGGCTCCTTCCCAACGAGCTTGCGATCGAGCCAGGTGGCACCCAGCGCCTGCGGCAGATCCTCGAGCCTTTGCCATGACAGCACCGCGACCCGCACCGGATTGCGCGTTTGCTGGAGCTTCTCGTACTGGAGCGCCCGACCCAGATAATCCCGTCCCACGCTCCAACTGCCATCGGCAAGCCGGCCGACCAACCCCTCGCGCCGCATCGCCTCCAGGCGCCGCACGTGTGATCCGACATATTCGCCCGATGCTTGCGGATCGAATTCTCGATGCGCACGATCGCTGTAGATGCCACCATGGCGGGCGGCGACGCTAGCGATCGTGCGATCGATTGCGCGCGGTTCAGCGACGCGCGACCTAAGCTCCAGAATCGTGTTCCGGACAGGCACTTCTTCGTTGGGACGAAGGCTACCAAGCTCGACATAGTGCGTTCGTCCGTCCACCCCGTCGATCACGACATAGCGACGTTCCGTCAGTTCATCCGCAAACCCCTCGCCGACGACCCGGCCGACCAGGCGATGCGCGCTTCCTTCCGGATCGAAGATCGCATAGTCGGCCGCCGCCCGCGTAACTCCTGCCGCGGCCATCTCGCGGTGCATGGTTTTGATGATGTCGCCGCGTTCCCCCATCCGTCTGAGCTTGGGCTCCAGCTCGGGATTGATCTGCCAACGACCGGGCTCGCTCTCCTCGGCCAAACCCATCCGCCCCAGGGCTCGTAGCCGTCCGATACGGGCCGCTTGCCAGGCAGGTTCCCGTCCATACAGCGCACCCAACTCAAGAACTCCGTCCGGAGCATCTCGCAGGATACTCCGGTCGAGCCGCGTCAGCCGCTCGGCCGTGATCTCCTGCTGAAGCTTGCGCGCGACCTCGATATCGGTTTCAGGACCGAGCTCTCGAGTGATCAACGCCGCCGCCCGCGACCGAAAGCCGTGAGCGATATAGTCGCGTGCGATAACGAGGTCGTCTCCTTCACCGTCCTTGCCGCGGAGGACGATGTGGGTATGGGGATGGCCGGTGTTGAAATGATCGGCAGCGACCCAGTCGAGCCTGGTGCCGAGGTCCTGCTCCATCTGCCGCATGAGGTCGCGGATGAAGGGTTTCAAGTCCGCCAGCTCCACACTATCCTCCGGCGCCACGATGAACCGGAACTGGTGGCGATCGCCTGCGCTGCGTTCCGCGAAGGCCTTGGCGTCGGCGCGATCGTTGCCGGCGTCATAGAGCTCCCCTGGCTCGCCCTCGCGTGTGACGCCGTCGCGCTGGACGTATCGCAGGTGGGCTCGCACGGCGCCTAGGTCACCTGACTTGATCCGCACGATCCGAGCCTTGACCACGACACGGCGTTGGCCGCGGCTTCGTCCACGCTGGGCCAATACCGTTCCTTGCGCGCGGCCGCGGCCGATGCGGCCGCCTGTGAACGACGAACCGGACGCACCGGCGCTGGCCTTGGCCGCCTCTTGCCGAACGCGTCGAAGGTAGCTGGTCGCTTTCGCGGGCTTGCGATTGCCGATCCGCCCAAGCTTCACCTCGAATTCGTCGTCGTCGACGCCGGCCATGAGCAAGTCCCCGTTGCAAGAGCGCGGATATGCGAACCCTGCGCTCGGCTGCCAAGCCGCAGACGCAATCAATGAGCGCGATCGTTGCTTTAGAACTCGCTTGGCGACATCGCGGCTAGCCGTGTCGCCAACACTTGGATGTGCAGACAATGGCTTAGGCGCCCCATAGCGCCAGTGCTTTTATCTTGCCCTCCCGCTTAGCTGCCTAGCTGCCGTAAGCGTCGGAATCTTGCACGACTTCCCGAGAGTGCGTTGGCGTTCCATATCGGGTTCCTTGCTGCAAGGGAGGAT